>JAYVBR010000001.1:0-11197 GCA_043750395.1 Bacteroidota bacterium
GTTCGAATCCCTTACTCTCCGCAAATTTTCGGGGTGTAGCGTAGCTCGGTTATCGCGCCTGCTTTGGGAGCAGGAGGCCGCAGGTTCGAATCCTGCCACCCCGACTTTAATGGTTCCATAGCTCAGCTGGATAGAGCAACGCACTTCTAATGCGTAGGTCGAAGGTTCGAATCCTTCTGGGATCACACAGAAAACCGCTACTTAAGCGGTTTTTTTGTTTAATTGATTTAAGGTTTAAAAATAATGATTATATTCGTAATCAAATAAAAATGAAAATGAAAAAAATTGTCATCGTTTCAGCAGTTAGAACTCCAATTGGCAGCTTTATGGGTGCATTATCAACTGTTATTGCACCACAATTAGGAGCAATCGCAATTAAAGGTGCTTTAGAAAAAATAAATCTAAACCCAGAATTAGTTGATGAAGTTTTCATGGGAAATGTAGTTCAAGCAGGTGTGGGTCAAGCTCCTGCTCGTCAAGCCGCAATTTATGCTGGTTTACCAGTTTCAGTAGCTTGTACAACCGTAAATAAAGTTTGTGCCTCTGGAATGAAGGCAGTAATGATGGGAGCTCAGTCAATTATGTGTGGCGATGCCGAAATTGTTGTTGCTGGTGGAATGGAAAACATGAGTCTCATTCCTCATTATATAAATTTAAGAAATGGTGTGAAATTTGGACCATCTTCTATGGTTGATGGTATGCAAAAAGATGGTTTAGTCGATGCTTACGACAATAATGCAATGGGAGTTTGTGCGGATTTATGTGCAATTGAACATGATATTACTCGTGAAATGCAAGATAATTTTGCTATTCAATCCTACGAACGTTCAGCAATTGCATCTAATACAGGGAAATTTGATAATGAAATAGTACCAGTTTCTGTACCTCAACGTCGTGGCGATGCAATAATAGTTTCTAAAGATGAGGAATTTACTAACGTCAAATTAGATAAAATTCCAACTTTGAGTCCAGTTTTCACAAAAGATGGAACGGTTACAGCAGCAAACGCTTCGACGATTAATGATGGTGCTGCAGCAGTAATTTTAATGACCGAAGAAAAAGCTGTATCATTAGGATTGAAACCTTTGGCATATATTTCTGGTTATGCAGATGCAGCACAAGAGCCAAAATGGTTTACGACTGCGCCAGCAAAAGCTTTGCCTAAAGCGTTAGCAAAAGCGGGAATATCTCAAGCTGATGTTGATTTCTTTGAATTCAACGAAGCATTTGCTGTTGTAGGATTAGCAAATTCAAAAATTCTTGGGTTAGATAATGATAAAGTCAATGTTAATGGTGGTGCAGTATCACTTGGGCATCCGTTGGGTTGTTCAGGTGTTAGAATTATTGTAACATTAATAAATGTTTTAGAACAAAATAACGCTAAATACGGAGCCGCTGCAATATGCAATGGCGGTGGTGGCGCATCGGCAATTGTTATCGAAAGATTTATAAAATAATTTTTTAGTTTTTAAGATTTATAACTTTAAACGAAAAATGATGTTTGGAATCTGTAATTTAGCTAATATTCCTTTACGAAATGAACCCAGTGATAGAAGTGAAATTTTATCACAAGTTTTATTTGGTGAACATTTTGAAATACTAGAGCAACAAAAGCAATGGGTTAAAATCAAATTGCAATTTGATTTATATGAAGGTTGGGTTGACGAAAAACAATTTAAGAAAATTTCAAAATTAGATTTTGAAAATATTTCAAATGATAAAATAGTTTTAAATGGCGATTTAATTGATTATATTACAAATGAAAGTAATTTTTTAATGCCAATTCCATTAGGAAGTTCATTGTCGTTTATAAATTTTCCTGAAATTAATACAGAAAAATATATTTTCGAAGGATTAAAATTATCAGGAGTAAATCCGAAAATTGATCTTATAAAGACTTCATTTTTGTACTTGAATTCTCCTTATTTATGGGGTGGAAAGACACCATTCGGAATAGATTGTTCAGGTTTTACTCAAATGGTTTATAAATTAAATGGTTATAAATTATTGCGCGATGCTAAACAGCAAGCCAATCAAGGTGAACCGTTAAGTTTTATTGAAGAATCTGAACCTGGAGATTTAGCATTTTTTGATAATGATGAAGGTAATATTATTCATGTTGGAATTATTATGCAAGATAATTATATAATTCATGCTTCTGGACGAGTAAGAATTGACCGATTAGATCATTCAGGTATTTTTAATGCCGATTTGAATAAACACACTCACAAATTAAGGGTTATTAAAAAAATAATTTAAATTACACTCACAAACCAACAATAAATTGATATTGACCGTGATGCGTTATTGAAATTGGTTTAAATTCAAGGTTTTTATTTCTGTAAAATGGAATTCCGTTTTGTTTTTCAATTTTTATAGAATTATCCAAAGTTTGAATTTTACAAAAATCTTCTTTATTTGAAACTGCAATTGTGTAAATAAAATTTTGATAAATTTGAGTTTTAGTGTAATACATTTTTGAATCAAATTGTACTTTTCCAATTTCTAGGTTTACATCTAAACATTCAAATTGAATTGGATTGTATTTTCGAATTCCAGTTTCAAGATTCCAAATTTTATAAGCCGCTTCCTTTCTACTCCAAAAATTCCAAACCGTAATTTCTTGATTTTCTGAATTTTGAATTAAAATTTGCTCTTTTTCCGTAAAAATTTTACCTAAAAATCCTTTTCGTTGCCAATTGCTCTCTATTCGAGATAATTCTAAATCAATAACATCATTTCCAATCATTACTTCACAGATAATTTTGTCTCTATAATAGTTAAAGCCGATTTTACATTGAGCATTTTTTCCATTTCTTCATTACTTATAGTTACTTCAAATACTTCTTCAATATCCAAAACAACATCTACCAAATTGGCTGAATTTATTTGTAAATCATTAATAAAATCAGTTCTTTCAGTTAGATTATCAAATGCTTCTTGATTTTTAATATATGGTTTAACTATATTTTTTAGTTTTTCAATTATTTCGGATTTCGTCATTTTTAATATTGGAATTGCTTTATTAATGTTGTTTTTTATAAACTGTTTTTGATAATGTCTGTCTCGCCTTGTCTTTTTTTCTGTTGCTCTTTTCGCATTTCGTTTGTCAAAAACAATATCATCTAATCGATTCAAATCATCAATTTCTTTTATATCGTTTGGTGAATTTCGTCTTGGCATTTTGCTAATTTACAAATTTCTTGAAAATTACACAACCATTTACATCGCCAAATCCAAAACTAGCTTTGGCTACAATATTTACTTCTTTTTCAATTAATTCTTGAGGAATTCTTGAAATATTAATTAAATTAGTAATTTCTGGATTCAAATCTTCGCAATTTATATTCGGAAAAATAAAATTTTGATGGATTTGCAAAATCGAAGCCACACTTTCAATACTTCCTGCTGCCGATAAACAATGTCCAACCATTGATTTTAAAGAATTAATATATGGAAAATCTGCTCCACTCCTATTTAAAGCCTTTATCCAATTTTCAATTTCTAAACTGTCTTTTGATGTTGCCGTTAAATGTCCGTTTATTGCATCAATATCATTAGCAGAAATTCCCGAATTTGTAATAGCATTTTCGATACATTTTTGAACTGCAATTGGATTTGGAGCTGTCATTGTTCCCAATCCTCGTTGTCCGCCTGAATTGATATTTCCGCCAAGAATCTCGCAATAAATTTTTGCTACACGAGCCAAAGCAATTTCTAAGTCTTCGATAACAAATGCTCCTGACCCACTTCCTGGAACAAATCCTGAAGCCGATTCAGACAATGGTCTTGAGCCCTTCTCTGGTTCGTGATTGTGTTTAAAAGTACAAACTTTAATAGCATCGAATCCGCCCCAAATATAAGGTCCAGAATCTGATGTACTTCCAGCTAAAATGCGTTTGGCTTGACCTGATTTTATACGTTCAAAAGCCATCAAAATACTTTCGGTTCCTGTTGTGCAAGCTGAAGAATTGGTTGTTACTTGATTTCCTAATCCTAATTTTCCGCCTAAATATGCACTTACGCCAGAGTTCATTGTTTGTGCAACCGCTGTGCTTCCTAATTTTCGGGTTTGAAAATCATCAATTTTGTAGATGCTTTCTCTAAATTTATCAATTCCTGAAGTTCCTGTTCCAAAAATAGTTCCTGAATCCCAATCTGGATTTTCTTGAATTTCCATTGGTAATCCAGCATCTTTCCAAGCATCGATTCCAGCAATTACACCATATAAAATACCCGATGAATTGAAATTTCGTAATTCTAATTCTGTGAAATATTGCAATGCCAATTCAGTTGAAATTTCTGGTTTTCCTGCAATTTGACACGAAAATTGCAATCTTTCGAGTTCAGAATCGTGTTTTATTCCTGAAATTCCGTTTTTTATGGCATTTGTAAATGCGTCAAGACCTACTCCATTTGGAGCAACAACGCCAAGACCAGTTATTACAACTCTTTTCATTTGATTTGCGAATGTCGATTAACGATTTTTGATTTCAGAAGTCAAGATGCCAGAAATAAATCCTTCACAAACTATTTCATTTTCAGCATTAAACATTTTTACTTTACATTTTAATTTTCCGAATCTAAAATAAACCTTTTCTGAAATTACAGTTACTTTTTCGTTTGGAAAAACGGGTTTCAAAAATTCAATTTCTGATGATGTTAGTGCTATTTTTGGTTTGTTATTTTTATCTTTCAATAAATAAATTCCCAAACAGACTAAACCAATTTGCGCCATAGTCTCAATTAGAATAACACCTGGCGTAATTGGATTGTCTTTAAAATGACCCTTATAAAAATCTAAATCTTCATCAAAAGTAAAACAACCTTCTGCTCCATTTTCACTGATATTGATTATTTCATCGACAAACAAAAATGGTTTTGAATAGGGTAATTTTGATATTATTTCTTTTTCAGTCATATTTCAAAAGTCCTCCCTTTGGGAGGATTTAGGTGGGCTTTAAAATTCTAACAAAACCCGTTGCGCCGAAAATCCTGGTCCAAAACTCAACATTAATCCTTTTTCGCCTTTTTTGGGTTGGTTTTCCATAATTTGTTCTAAAACATAAAGCACTGTTGCACTTGACATATTGCCATACAAACGAAGAATTTCTTTCGTAACATTAATATTTTTTCCTAAATCTGAAAATAAATTTTCGACAGTATTAATTATTTTTTTTCCACCAGGATGAAATATTAAATGGTCAATATCATTAATTTTTAAATCATTTTTAGCTAAAAAAGGATGGATAATATCAGGGAAATGGTTGGCGATTGTTTCTGGAACTTCCACATTTAGAACCATTTGCAAACCCGAATTTGTTAATTTAAACCCCATCATATCAATGTTATCATAAAAATGATACATTTCTTCTGCTTGAATTTCTGGCCCATTATCATTTTCGTACGAGGAAAGTAAAACGCAAGCTGCTCCATCTCCAAAAATAGCAGCAGAAACAATGTTTGCCATCGAAAAATCGTCTAATTGAAAAGTTGCCGTTGGACTTTCTACCGCGATAACTGCAGCTCGTTTGTTTGGATTGGCTTTTAGGAAATTTTTGGCATAAATAATTCCAGAAATTCCAGCAGCACAACCCATTTCGGTAACAGGCAGTCGCACAATATCTTGTCGTAATTTTAGACTATTTATTAAATAAGCATCAAGCGACGGAATCATTATTCCAGTGCAACTTACTGTAATTATATAATCCAAACTTTCAGGTTTCCAATTGGCTTTTTTGAGTGTTTTTTCGAGAACTTTCTCGCCTAGATCGATGACTTCACGAACATAAATATCGTTTCGTTCCTCGAAAGATGTTTTGGTAAAAACTTCGATTGGATCCATAATCGAATAGCGCTTATCAACTGCAGCACCTTCGAAAATTTTCTTAACTTTACGAATAAAACGGTCATCTTGATTGACCAACCAAGCATCAAGAAATGGAATAATTTCTTCTGTTGTTCTGGAATATTTTGGTAATTGCTTGGCAACTGATACTATTTTTACACTCATTTTTCAATTTCAATAACAATGTCAATTTCAATGACAATTTTAAATATAGATTTTAAACTTTTAAACCTTTTAAAATTTTTTAATAATCCATTGATAACGAAATGCCCATTTCCAATTGATTGTATATTTTTTAAATTTTAATTTTACTGAAAAATCAATTAAATCTTGCTTTTTAAAACCTCGTAAAATAGATGTTAATCCGTCTTTTCTTGGCATTTCATCTAATCGAAAAACAAAACACAACAACTGAAATAATCTGTAAGAAATTGCGCTTCTTTGCAAATCATTTATTACAATTCCTAATTTTGAATTTTCATAAAATAGTTGTAATAAATTTTCAATTTCATTGTTTTTAAAATGATGTAATGTTAACGTGCACAATACTATATCGTATTTTAATTCATTAAATTGTTTATTAAAAATATCTTCACATTTATAGTTAATGTTTAAATAATTTTCTGATAATTTTTCAGCATAATTTATTGTGAAAGCATTTGCATCTATTCCAATTAATTTAAAATTATAATTGTTTTTAATTCCAAAATCGGCTAATTTTCTTAGCATATCGCCATTTCCACAACCAACATCTACAATTGTTATTTGCAGATTTTGATCAATATTTTGAATTAAGTTTTGAACGCCTTGTAAAGTTAATTGATTTCCGCCAAGCAATTGATTTATTTTTGCAATTTTATCTAAAGCTTTACGAAGAATTTCGCCTTCCATTGCAAAATCGTCCATAATTTCTGGTTCGTCAGTTCTGAATTTTGTGTTTATTGACATTAAATAGGTTTTCCGTGGGTTTTTCTAATTATTATTGAAAGCAAAAAAGGAAATACAACCAATATTCGCATTAAAACTTCTGACAATTTTGGTTTTTGTAAAATATTTGATATGAATCTACCCATTTTTAAACGTTTTTTGAAATTGAAATTCCATTGTTTTTGGTATTCGTTTTCAAGTTCGTTTCTTGATTTAATTTCATTTATATAGAACTTTTCGATTAATTCAGAGACTATTTTTGCACTGTGAATTGCCATTGCCATTCCATTTCCGCACAACGGATGAATTAATCCTGCTGTGTCTCCAATCATTAAAATATGATTTTCGACGGCTTTTTTTTCTTCGAATGAAATTTGGCTTATTGTTAATGGCTTATCAAAAATTATTGTCGAATTTTCTAAAATTTGTTTTAAAAATGGATTTTCAGAAATAATATTTTTTTGATATTCGTCAATGTTTTTATAATTTTTAAAAGTATCATAATCGGCTAAATAACATACGTTTATTTTATCATTTTCTACTTTTGAAACGCCACAATAACCGCCAGAAAAATTGTGTAAACCAACTAAATTATTATTAAAAATTCCTGAATAATGGGCTTTTACAGCTAACCAAGGTGATTTTTGTTGAATGAAATTTCGATTTAGTTTTTGGTCAATATTCGATCTTTTTCCGAATGCGCCAATAACAATTTTTGTTTTTAATTCTAAATTATTAGATGTTCTAATTGTAAATTCATCATTTTGAAAATCAACATTTTCTACGTTTTCTTGGATAATTTTGCAACCGTTTGTGATTGCTTTTTTATATAGAAAATCATCTAAAACATAACGACTTATTCCAAATCCGCCCAAAGGTAATTCTGTGTGAATAGATTTTCCGCTTTTAGTTGAAAAATGCAATTTTATAATATTTGTAGGTTTTAAATTTTCAATTTTAATATCTAAAAATTTGAGATAAGGCAAAACTTCATTCGAAATGTATTCGCCACAAACTTTGTGTTTTGGGTAACTATTTTTTTCGATAATTGTTACTTGAATTCCAATTTTAGATAAGTGAATACTGGCTGTTAAACCTGCTAATCCGCCACCAATAATTGTTACTTCGTTGTTCTTCATCTTAAAAGTAAATGTAGTAATTGAATTATGAATAAGGTGTTGAATGTTTGTTAAAAAACTTTTTTAAAAATCCAAAAACAAACCTGAACAACCCAGATGTTAGGGAAAAACGTTTTTTTCTTGTTTTTCAGCAAGAAAAAAACTTTTGGAAAGACAGCGGGACTAGAACCTTAAATTGCGACTGGCGTGGCAATTGCTTTTGCGGACAATGCCTGAACTTTCGTTTCTAAAATTCAAAAACCTTGCCATCGTCTGCTAAAAGTATATTCTCGAAAATGGTTTCGGCTTCTGTTTTGAAGATTTCGATATTTTCGTATCTGGTGGAATAATGCCCCAGAATTAGCTGTTTTGCATTGGATTTCAAAGCAATTGTTGCCGCTTGTTTGGCTGTCGAATGCATCGTTTTGGTTGACAAATGCGCTTCTGATTCCAAAAATGTACTTTCGTGGTACAAAATATCGACATTTTTGATGTTGTCGATAATGGTTTCGTCGTAAATCGTATCGGAACAAAAGGCGTAACTTTTTGGCGGAATTGGATCGAATGTTAATTTTGCATTAGGAATAATTTCACCATTATCCAAAATTATATCTTTACCGTTCTTGATGTTTTGAAAATAACAAGTCTCAATTTTGTGTTTTTTAACTGCTTCGACATTGAGTTTTCGTTCTCGAATTTTTTCTTGAAAATGAAAACCGTTAGTATAAACGCGATGTTGAAGTGGAATTGTCTTGACTACAACCTTGTCGTCTTCGAAAATTATTTCACTTTCTTTAGATTCTAATTCGTGGAAAAATAATCCATAGCTTGTGTACGAATTGGAAAGTTTTAATTGTAAAAGAATCATTTCTTTGATGCCTTTTGGTCCATAAATGTGCAAATCGTTTACTCGGTTCAAGAGCATAAAAGTTGATACTAAACCAATCAATCCATAGCAATGATCGCCGTGCAAATGCGAAATGAATATATGATTTATTGACGAAAACTTAATTTTATGTTTGCGCAGTTGCACTTGAGTTCCTTCGCCGCAATCTATCAAAAACATTCTATTTCGAATTTCTAAAACTTGCGATGTTGGATTGGTAATTGTTCTTGGTGTTGCGGCATAACAGCCGAGAATTGTTAGGTTCAATTTATGTTTATTTAAGCTTCGTTATTGTATTTTTTTATGTTAAAAATCGAAAAAGCAATAACAGCAATATTCAAAACTATTCTAAAATAATCGAAATCTTGAGTTTTAAAACCATTAATTATTTTACTTGCCAAAAAATAAGTAAATAAAAAAAGTAATAAAACATTGAAAAATAGTTTTTGTTTATTTGTAAAGTTCATAATTTTGTGTTTTAAAATCCTAAATCTCTTTCAATATCCTCCATTTCGATTATGTCAAATGCTTCTTGAATTGTTGGCACAATATTAATTTTTTCTGATGCTTTATTGAAATCAAAATCGGTGATGACAATTATAAAAGATTGTTTGTTTTTCTTAATTTCTTTAGCAAATTAGAAAAAAATATTCAAATCTTTTGGTTTTAATGATTTGTATGAAGAAATATCAAGTATAATATTTTGATTTTGAAGTTTTTCATTTATTAATTTTATTAATAAATTATCTAAATCGGAATCAAAATCTTTTAGAATTGTTGCTTTCTCTTGAATATCAATTGTCATATTTAATTTTTAATTTTTGATGCCAATAAATAAGTTACAGCCATTCTTATTGCAACTCCATTTTCTACTTGATTCATTATTATTGATTGATGCGAATCTGCAACATCAGATGTAATTTCGACACCACGATTTATTGGTCCTGGGTGCATAATTACAATTTCTTTATTTAACGAATCCAGTAAACTTTTATCCACTCCATATTGTTGAGCATATTCTCTGGTTGAGGGAAAATAATTAACATCCATTCTTTCATTTTGAACTCTTAACATATTTGCTACATCACACCATTCTAATGCTTTACGCAAATTAGGCTCAACTTTTACATTAAGACTTTCGATATATTTAGGAATCAATGTTTTTGGACCACAAACCATTACTTCGGCACCTTGCATTTGTAATGCAAAAATATTTGACAAAGCAACTCTCGAATGCAAAATATCGCCAACAATTACAACTTTTTTGCCATTAACATCACCCAATTTTTCTCGGATTGAATAGCTGTCTAATAAACCTTGCGTTGGATGTTCGTGCGCTCCATCGCCAGCATTGATGATACTTGCCTTGACATTTTGCGATAAAAAATGAGCTGCGCCAGGACTTGCATGACGCATAACGACCATATCGACTTTCATTGCCAGAATATTGTTGACGGTATCAATCAATGTTTCTCCTTTTTTGACTGATGATTGTGCTGCCGAAAAGCTAATTACATCTGCTGAGAGGCGTTTTTGTGCCAATTCAAACGACAATTTAGTTCTGGTAGAATTTTCAAAAAATATATTAGCGATCGTAATATCTCTTAGTGATGGTACTTTTTTAATTGGTCGGTTGATAACTTCTTTGAATTGATCGGCAGTTTCGAATATTAAATCAACATCCTTTTTATTGATGTATTTTATTCCAAGTAAATGATTTACAGATAATTCACTCATTGCTAATCTATTTTATTAATTAAAAAAACACCATCCTCGCCATCGTTTTCTAGCCACGAAACTTTGACTTTTTCATCATTTATAGCATCGACTTGTCGACCTCGATAATCTGGTTGAATAGGCAAATGTCGGCTGAATCGTCGGTCGATTAAAACCAAAAGTTCAATTTCTGATGGTCGACCAAAAGATTGAATTGCGGTTAATGCAGAACGAATACTTCGACCTGTGTACAAAACATCGTCTATAAAAATGACTTTTTTGTTTTCGACAATAAAATCGATTTGTGTTTTATTTGCTTCAAGCGTTTTGTCGGTTCTGCGGAAATCATCTCTAAAAAAAGTAATGTCTAAGTAACCTAGAGCAATGTTTTCGATTTGATAGTCGTTTTCTAGTAAATTTTTTAATCTGTGGGCTAAAAAAGTACCGCGAGGTTGAATTCCTATTAAAATTGTGTCAGTAAAATCTAAATGATTCTCTATTAATTGGCAAGCCAAACGATTTAGAATGATATTGACTTCTATAGAAGTTAACAATATTTTTTGTGACATAGTTTATTGTTTGGTTTGTAAAGATAATATTTTTTATTTAAACCTAAAATCTGATTTCATTTTTTATATTTTATTCAATAAAAAAAATAAATTAACCCCTACAATTTAATAAATTATTGTATTTTTGAAAAAA
>JAYVBR010000002.1:0-11183 GCA_043750395.1 Bacteroidota bacterium
ACAATTAGTCGAGACAATATTGAATATGAATTTAAGTTCAAACTCAAGTCATTATTATAAGATTTGACTTTTTTTATCGATTTCAAATAATTACTTTTGCTTAATAAATTAAAAATTTTAATTCTTAATTTTTTTTAAATTTTTCCAATAAATATCAATAAAATATAATGATTCCAGCACAATTCAACCCAACAGCAACCGAACAAAAATGGTACGACTATTGGATGAAAAATGATTATTTTTCATCTAAACCCGATCATCGCACGCCTTATACAATCGTAATTCCGCCACCAAACGTTACTGGCGTTTTGCACATGGGACATATGTTGAATAATACAATTCAAGATGTCTTGATTCGTCGTGCACGATTAAAAGGTTTCAATGCTTGTTGGGTTCCTGGCACTGATCACGCATCAATTGCAACCGAAGCCAAAGTTGTTGCCAAACTAAAATCCGAAGGCATCAATAAAAATGACTTAACTCGCAAAGAATTTTTAGTTCACGCATACGCTTGGACGGACAAATATGGTGGAACAATTCTTGAACAACTCAAGCAATTGGGTTGTTCGTGCGACTGGAAACGCACCAAATTCACAATGGATCAAGATATGTCAGCATCGGTAATTAAATCGTTTGTGGACTTGTACAACAAAGGACAAATTTATCGTGGTTATAGAATGGTAAACTGGGATCCAGAAGCAAAAACAACACTTTCTGACGAAGAAGTTATTTTCGAAGAACAACAAGGGAAATTGTACTATATAAGATACCAGATTGCAGATAGTAGTTCAGAAAAACCTGTTATAGTAGCAACAACAAGACCAGAAACGATATTTGGAGATACTGCGATATGCGTAAATCCTAATGACGAACGTTTTGCCCATTTGATAGGAAAAACAGTAATAGTTCCTATTTGTAATCGTAAAATTCCAGTTATTGGCGACGAATATGTTGATATTGAATTTGGAACAGGTTGCTTAAAAGTAACTCCAGCCCACGATATGAATGATAAAACATTGGGCGAAAAACACAATCTTGAAATCATTGATATTCTAAATGATGATGCAACTTTAAACAGTTTTGGATTGCATTATCAAGGCAAAGATCGATTTGTAGTTCGAACTGAAATTGCAATCGAACTTGAAAAAATAGGTGCATTAGCCAAAACTGAAATCCATTTGAACAAAGTTGGAACTTCAGAAAGAACCAAAGCCGTAATCGAGCCAAGATTGTCCGATCAATGGTTTTTGAGAATGGAAGATTTGGTAAAACCAGCCATAAAATCGGTTCTTGAATCTGATGATATTGTGTTACATCCAAAACGTTTCGAAAACACATACAGACATTGGTTAGAAAATATTCGCGATTGGAATATTTCTCGTCAATTGTGGTGGGGACAACAAATTCCTGCCTATTTTTATGGCGACGGAAAAGAAGATTTTGTAGTTGCAGAAAATATTAATGATGCTTTAATTTTAGCAAAAACTAAATCTTCAAACTCCCAATTACAAACTTCGGACTTACGTCAAGATGCCGATGCACTCGATACTTGGTTTTCGTCTTGGTTGTGGCCAATGTCGGTTTTTGGCGGCATTATGGATCCTGAAAACGAAGATTTTAAATATTATTATCCAACCAATGATTTGGTAACTGGTCCAGATATTTTGTTTTTCTGGGTAGCCAGAATGATTATTGCTGGCTACGAATATACTGGACAAAAACCATTCAAAAATGTATATTTAACTGGTTTGGTTCGTGACGGAAAGGGTCGAAAAATGTCAAAATCTTTAGGAAATTCTCCCGATCCACTTGGGTTAATTAAGGATTATGGAGCTGATGGCGTTCGTGTTGGATTATTGCTTTGTGCCGCCGCAGGAAACGATATTATGTTCGATGCGCAACAAATTGACGAAAACGGAAAAGTTTTAACCGAAGAAGAAATTCTAGACAGAAAAGAAAAAAACTTACCAGAATTTTATACTTCACAATTGTGCCAACAAGGCAAAGCATTTGCCAATAAAATCTGGAATGCGTTTAAATTAGTAAAAGGTTGGGAAGTTTCTACAGCCATTCCGCAACCCGAATCGAGCAAAGTTGCTGTTGAATGGTATGAAAATAAATTGCAAAAAACACTTTTAGAAATTGATGATAATTTCGAAAAATTCCGATTGTCCGATGCTTTAATGATAACTTACAAATTGGTTTGGGACGATTTTTGTTCGTGGTTTCTAGAAATGATAAAACCTGCTTATCAACAACCTATTGATGCTGTAACATTTGCAAAAGCAATTGAAATTCTTGAAGTAAACCTGAAATTATTGAATCCGTTTATGCCGTTTTTAACCGAAGAAATTTGGCATTTGATAAAAGAAAGAACGCCAGCCGAAGCATTAATTATAGCAGAATATCCTAAAATGACAACTTTTGATGCAACTTTAATCGATAATTTCGAATTTACTTCAGAAGTTATATCAGGAATTAGAACCATCAGAAAAGAAAAAAATATTGCTCAAAAAGAGGCTATTGATTTAAAAGTTATCAATAACGAAAAAACTTCGAGCCATTTTGATTCTATAATCATGAAACTTGGAAACATTTCTAGTTTAGAATATGTTTCAGAAAAAATTGATGGATCATTGACTTTTAGAACAAAATCTAACGAATATTTTATTCCGATTTCTGGAAATATTGATATTGAAGTCGAAATCGCTAAACTTTCGACCGAATTAATTTACGCACAAGGATTTTTAGATTCTGTCAGAAAAAAACTTTCTAACGAAAAATTTGTATCCAATGCAAAACCAGAAATCATTGCAAACGAACGCAAAAAAGAAGCTGATGCTCTAGCAAATATTACAACAATAGAACAGAGTTTGGCGAGTTTGAAAAAATAAAGTTTAACGAAAAAATAAAATAGCATATTTATTAAAATTTGATTTTTCCCAATTTTGACTATAAAACTTAAATATCTTTATTTTATTGCTTTTTTTGCAATCACAAATACATTTTTCGCGCAAAATGTATCACTTTTCGAGCAATTTAATGGTCGAGTCGATTTTACATTTATTGGAAATACTTTGAATCCAGAAGAAGATTCATTTATGGTTGTGCCATCAATTCTTACGAGTTCGAGTGCCATATTAAATTTATCTCCTACCGATGTTGTTAAAAAAGCTTATTTATACTGGTCGGGTTGCGGCACTGGCGATTTTGAAATAAAATTAAATGGCATAAATATAACCTCTACCAAGAACTACAGCCTTGTTCAATCTGGAACTGATTTGCCTTTTTTTAGCTCTTTTGCGGATATTACTAGTCAAGTTCTAGCAACTGGAAATGGTATTTATGAACTTTCTGAACTCGATTTGAGTGCTTTAATTGATACTTATTTTGAAAATCGTACCAATTTTGGCGGTTGGGCAATAGTTGTTGTTTATGAAAATACAGCATTGCCAATCAACCAAATTAATATTTATGATGGTTTACAAGCAATTCCTAGAACGCCTGGCTCGTCGCTAAATATCACTTTGAATAGTATTAATGTGTTCGATAATATTGGTGCCAAAATTGGTTTTATAGCCTGGGAAGGTGATAAAAATATTCAAGTAAACGAAACTTTAAGAATTAATAACAATATTTTAAGTAATGCACTAAACCCGCCAAATAATGCTTTTAATGGCACGAATACTGTAACAGGTTCTGACCAATTATTCAATATGGATTTAGATATTTACGACATTCAAAATAACATTAGCATTGGCGATTCAACTGCACAAATTGACCTAACTTCTGGTCAAGATTTTGTAATGATAAATGTAATCGTTACCAAATTGAATAGCCAGTTGCCAGATGCAACAATTAGTTTTAACAACATTCAACAATCTTGTAATTCAAGACAAATAACTGTTGATTATATTGTTAAAAACTTAAATTCTACTGATGTTTTACCTGCTGGAACACCAATTGCGTTTTATGCCAATAATATTTTGGTCGGGACTTCAAGTACGACTTCAATAATATCAATTAATGGAAGTGTTTCGGGTCAAATTACTTTGAATATTCCGAATTCTATTCCTACTAATTTCATTTTGAAGTTTGTAATTGATGATACTGGAAATGGAACAGGAATTAGAACCGAAATTATTGAAACCAACAATACTTTTTCTGAGAATTTCTCATTTTATGTTGTACCAAAATTTAATGTTTTACCAGATTTGAATATCTGTAAAGATATTTTAGAAAATACAATTTTTAATTTTTTAAGTTATCAAAATACTGTTAAAGTAGTTTCAACAGATGTTGTTTCGTTTTATGAAACCTATGAAAATGCATTTGATAATCAAAATCCTATTTCAAATATTGCAAATTTTATAGTAAACCAGTTTACAAAAATTATTTACGTAAGATTACAAAACGCCAATTGTTTTAGTGTTACATCATTTAAATTAAATATTATTTTATTTCCAAGATTTAATTTATTGCCTGATTTATTTGTTTGTAAACAAAGTGCAAATTCTAGTTTTGATTTTTCGAATTATATAAATACGGTCAAAGTTAATGCTTCTGACACAATTAAATTTTTCAATAGTCAAGCTGATGCAAATGCCAATGCACAAGCAATTTCGAATACTAATAATTTCATTCCAACAACAAGTCCAAAAGAAATTTTTGTACGAATTGACAACGGAATTTGTTTTAGCACAACATCATTTAAATTGACTTATTATGATTTACCAAAATTCAACTTGTTACTAAATCTAGAAAATTGCGACCAAGGCTTAACACTAGGTTTTTTTGATTTTTCGGGTTATTTGAATACTGCAAAATTAAATCCAATTGACAAAGTTTCATTTCATTCTTCGCAAAATGATGCCGAGAATAGTTTGTTTCCTTTGGCAAATGTTTCTAATTTTTATGCCAATGAAACGCCTAAAAAAATATTTGTTAGAATAGAAAACAGCAATTTTTGCTATGATATAACTTCGTTTAATTTGACTACAAAACGATGTCCAATTAAAATTTTTAATGCTGTTTCTGCCAATGGCGATGGTAGAAATGATTATTTTTTTATTGAAGGATTGCGAGATATTTATCTAGATTTCGAAACCGAAATTTACAACCGTTGGGGACAATTGGTCTGGAAAGGCAACAATTCAATAGCCGATTTCGATGGTTATTCGAATTTTGGTGTACATCTTGATAACAAACTATTGCCCGAAGGAAATTATTTTTATGTATTAAATCTAAACGACCAGAATTACCCAAAACCTATTACAGGATATTTGTATTTGTCGAAGTGAAAAATTTTAATTGCAATGTCGATAATAAGAATAAAATTTTTTCAATAACAAATCAAAATTTCAAAATTTAGAATCTAATTTTAATTTTGATATTAATAATTGATATTTAATTTGTTATTGGCATTTAAACCCTTACATATTCCTTGTGTAAAAATTATAATCTTTCAAGACAGTTTTCAAGAAATCATTATCATTACCAGATTGGTTTTTAATTTCGCAAACAGACTCAATTTTTTGTCTTAATTTAGAAATCGTTTCATTATCATTTTTTGATTTTGCTAATAAAAAAGTGTCTTTAATAATGCGCATATCGTTATCCGAAAGTTTAATTACTGCTGCATAAGTTGGTACATATTCATCTCCGATTTCTTCAAGAATGGTGCTGTTGATAGTTACTTTACTTTTTAAAGAAATTACGGCAGTTCCAGCCGCCATATCGCCAAGGCGTTGCGTTTTTTTACTTGATGCAATTGCAACTAGTCCAATTCCTGCCAATATATAAGAACCTTCGATCATTCTAAAAATCCAACGAATTAAATAATCGCCAAAACTTGCTTGATAACCATCAATTTTTACAACTTTGGTTCCAATTATTTTTTTTCCAAACGATTGACCTTCGAAAATGCTTTCTAATGTTATCGAATAAATCATCACAGGAAAGAAAAAAAGTGTAACAATAGCACCAGCTGCCCAACCATCAAGCGAATCTACCCATTTGTCAAGTCCAATCGCATAAAAAAAGATTCCATAAATTACAATGCAATAAGCAATTTTTATGAGCAAATCCAGCACGCTAGCCGATATTCTTTCGCCAACTGTTGCTGCTGTAAAATTAATATTAACATTTTGTGTGGTATTGATTGATAATTCTGACATATTTTTATATTTTTACACTCAATGAGAGAAATTGCATTTATTAAACAAAATAAGACTAAATGGCTAGAATTCGAGCAAGCTCTTGCTGGAAATGCTATTAAAACGCCAGATGAAATGGCAAATTTATACATTCAATTGATGAATGACTTGTCTTATGCACAAACTTATTACAAAAAAAGCAAAACTGTAATTTACTTGAATCATTTAGCTTCGCAAATTTATCAAAAAATATATAAAACCAAGCGAACCGAAAGCAATAGATTGGTTTATTTTTTCAAAACCGAAGTTCCGTTGCTGGTTTTCGAATACAAACGCTATCTAATTTACGCTTTTGCTATGTTTTTTGCAACAGTTGCAATTGGCGTAGTTTCTGCAATTTATGATGTAGATTTTGTTCGATTAATTCTTGGCGATGGTTACGTAAATTTGACTTTAGAAAATATTAAAAAAGGAAATCCAGTCGCGATTTATGGTGATTCTAGCAATTGGGGAAGTTTTATTGGAATAACAATAAACAATATTCGAGTTGGAATGACAGCCTATATATACGGAATGTTTCTTGGAATCGGTACGTTTTATATTGCATTACAAAACGGAATAATGCTTGGCGCTTTTCAATATTTTTTTTATGAACAAAATGTTTTTTGGAAAAGTGTTCGTGGAATTTGGATTCACGGTTCAATGGAAATTTTTGCAATAATTATTGAAACTGCAGCAGGTTTTATTTTGGGTGCATCTATTTTATTTCCAAGAACTTATTCTCGAATTAATTCATTTAAAATTGGATTCAGAAATAGTTTCAAGATTTTGCTAAGCACTTTTCCATTTACTATTGCTGCAGGTTTTCTTGAAGGTTTTATAACAAGATATTCAGACGAAATGCCTAATTGGGCAAGTGTTTCGATAATTTTAATTACGCTTTCGATCATTTCATTTTATTATTTGATTTATCCATTTGTTGTAAACCGAAAAATTAAATCCATTCGTGAATAAATTGAAATATTTTTCTTAATTTTGACTAAATAAATTATTATGGCAAATTTACATTTGATAACAAACCAAGAAACCAATAAAGAAAAATACCACGTTGGTCTTTCATTGATTGAATTTATCGAAGATGATGTTACAATTGTCTATTCGCCAGCACTAGATTTGAGTGGTTATGGAAATAATGAAATTGAAGCCAAAAAATCATTTTCAGAGGCAATTGATGAATTTTTTAGATTCACTACCGAAGAAAATACATTCGATAAAGTTTTGACTAATTTGGGATGGACAATTAACAGTTCTATAGATAAAATGGAATTCAATCCGCCTAAAGATTCTGACTTGGTTGCTAAAAATTCATTATATAACGAAATTGTAAACAATAAAAGTTATAAAGTTTCTAGACAAGAATTAGAATTTTCATTATGATTATATGTCAGGAAATCATTTAAGAAACATTCCATTAAAATTATATCGAGAATTTTTAACCGAGAAAGGTTGTGTTTGTTCGAGAATTTCTGGCGGTCACGAACATTGGACAAAACCACATTTATTGCGTCCAATAACCATTCAAACGCATATTGATCCAGTACCTGAATTTATTATCAAAAATGGTTTGAGAATTTTAGGATTGTCAAAACAAGATTTCCTTGATTGGATTTAAAATCTAATAATACTTAATTTTCAATTGAATAAATTCTTCCTAATTTTATTTTTTATTTTATGTTCTAATATTAGAGCGCAAGATACTATTGCAATAAATCAAACTGTAAAAACAGAAAAATCTAAGTTTACAGAAAAAGATATTTATGTAGATAACAAAACGATTCCTTTAAAAAAATTAGATAATAAATTAAAAGAAAAATATACAGATTCTGATTTTGCTTATGAAGAAAAAACCAAAGGAAAAAATGCTTGGGATAGATTCAAAGAATGGTTGGCTGGAATTGTGCGCAACCTTTTTAGTTTTACAAGCGACGAAGCTTCTATGACTTTTGTTGGATATTTAATGAAGTTTTTAGCGATTATTGTCATAGGATTTGTAGTTTATTTAATTGTAAAAGCCATTTTAAATAAAGAAGGAAAATGGATTTTTGGTAAAAATTCCGATAAAAAAATTATCAATTATTCTGATGTAGAAAAGAATTTGCAATTGGTCGATTTCGAAAAATTAATTAGCGCAACATTACTTTCCGACGAAAAGAGGTTAACAATTCGTTATTATTATTTATGGTTATTAAAAAAATTAGCATCCAACGAAATTATTGTTTGGGATTTAGAAAAAACCAATACTGATTATTTATATGAAATTAAAAATCGAGAATTGAAAGAAGATTTTGTTTATCTGTCTTACTTATACGAATATATTTGGTATGGCGAATTCGAAATTAGTCAAACAACTTTTGAAAAATCTATAAAATCATTTGATAAAGTTATAAAATCTCTACAAAATGTCTAAGTCAGTAAAAATATATATTATTCTGCTTGTCGGACTTTTGGGTTTGATAATATACTTTGATGTAACAAAACCAAAACCTATAGATTGGACGCCAAGCTATGATGTTAGTGAGAAAAAACCTTTAGGATTATATGTTTTTGATAAAGAGATAAATACGCTTTTAAAAAATCAAAAATTAGAAAAAATTACAACTTCGCCTTACGAATATTTTTACAATCAATACAACGAAGATACATTAGTAAATACTTATAATATCAAAGGAACATTTTTGAGTATTTCTGAATATAATGATATTGATGATCAGTCAATTTCAGAACTTTGTAATTTTGTAAGCCACGGAAATTCGGCTTTCATTAGCTCGAAAATTCTACCGAATTCTTTACTTGATAGCCTGAAATTGAAAATGAATTCTGAAGTGAAAATTAAAGATACGGTTTTGAATTGGGTTGCCAATAAAAATCTAGGAAACCAAAAATATAAATTTTCAACCAACGTTAGCGATAATTATTTTTCCAAAATAGATACGCTAAACACAACCGTTTTAGGTTATCAGCAAGGCGATTCGACAAGAGTAAATTTTGTAAAAGTGCCTTGGATTAACGGAAATTTCTATTTGCATTCGCAACCAGCAGCATTTACAAATTATTATTTATTGAAAGAAAATCATTCGGATTATGCTTCAAAAGTTTTATCATACATTCCAAAAGGCGATGTTTTTTGGCATATAAAAAATCAAACTGGCGAAGTAATTTCTGATTCGCCATTGCGATTTATTTTTGCAAATCCAGCATTAAAATGGGCTTGGTACATTGCTATAATTGGAATGCTAATTTTTATGATTTTTAACGCCAAACGAAAGCAAAGAATTGTTCCAATAATTGATCCTTTGCGAAATTCGACGATTGATTTCACAAAAACAATTGGAAATTTATATTACCAAGAAGGCAATCACGACGATATTATCAACAAAAAAACAATCTATTTTCTCGATAAAATTCGAAATGAATATTTGATTGACACCACTATTTTGAATGACGATTTCATAAAAAAGTTGCATCAAAAATCTGGAAAGAATCTTCTTGATATTCAAAAAGTAGTTTTTTTGATAAATGCCTGTCGAAAAAGTTCGCACTCAAGTATTGAGGAAGATTTAGTTCAAATGAATAAAGCTATTGAGAAGGTTAGTTGATTCAAAGTTTTCAGTCATTAAATATGAATAAATTTTGAAGTGGTCAAATTTGACCATTTTGAAATATTTTTTAAAGCAAGTTATTAATAATTAGATAAAAGTCAATTATATGGAAGATATAAACAACCCAGCATTACAAAACGAAAACGTAAATTTTCAATCAAGAATCAATCTTGAGCCATTGCTAGAAAGCATTAATTTAATCCGCCAAGAATTGGCAACCGTTATTGTTGGTCAAACCAAAATGATCGATCAAATGTTGGTCGCAATCCTTGCGAATGGTCATATTTTATTAGAAGGCGTTCCTGGAGTAGCCAAAACAATTACAGCGAAATTATTGGCAAAAACTATAGATATTGGTTTCAGCCGCATTCAATTTACGCCAGATTTAATGCCATCGGATATTTTGGGAACATCCATTTTTGATTTAAAAAAATCTGAATTCGAGTTCAAAAAAGGTCCAATTTTCTCAAACCTAATTCTAATTGACGAAATTAATCGTGCGCCAGCTAAAACCCAAGCCGCACTTTTTGAAGTTATGGAAGAACGTCAAATAACTATTGATGGAAAAGTATTTATTTTGGATACACCATTTTTGGTAATTGCAACGCAAAATCCAATAGAACAAGAAGGAACTTATCGTTTGCCAGAAGCACAATTAGACCGTTTTTTGTTCAAAATAACTATCGATTATCCAAAATTAGATGAAGAAATTACAATCATTCAACGAGAACACTTACTTGAAAACAAAAGCAAGTTAGAAAATATAAAAACCATTCTTTCTGGCGAAGCAATCAAGAAATACCAAGGTGTTGTAAAACAGATTGTTGTCGAGCAAAATTTGCTTGAATTTATTGCCAAAATTGTAATAAATACTCGTGAAAACGCATTTCTGTATTTGGGTGCATCACCAAGAGCATCAATTGCAATTTTGAATGCTGCCAAAGGTTTCGCTGCCATTCGTGGTCGTGATTTTGTGACACCAGAAGACATTAAAGACGCAGCAATTCCTGTTTTGCAACATCGAGTTATAGTAACTCCAGAACGAGAAATGGAAGGGATTTCAAGTACCGAAATTATAAAACAAATATTAGATACTGTAGAAATTCCGCGTTAGTTAGCAGTTTTCAGTTAACGGTTCCGCAAAGTTTCCAACTTCGTGGATGTGTTAAAAGGTCTTTGACCTTTAATTAAAATGCGTTTAGAAAACGCAAATCACTCCTGCAAAGTCAAAGACTTCGCAGAACAAATATTGATACTTAAACCAAAAAATGAAGCTTCTAAAAAACCTATACATCAACAATTTTTTTTTCTATTTGCTTTTGGGCGTAATTGTTTTCTTTGTTGTAGCTTTCTTTTTTCCATTTTTGTT
>JAYVBR010000003.1:0-2064 GCA_043750395.1 Bacteroidota bacterium
ATTTCTGTGTAATTCAGAAACCTTTTTGGATAATAGGGACTCAATTCGCTGATACTTTCGTCAAATGACAAAGCGGTTTCCCATAAAGTGCGGTCCCAATAAAACATTTTCGGAAAATATTCATAATCTACGCCACTCATATTGGTAAAACCAGCGTGAATAAACAATCTGTTTTTATCGTCTAAAAAATAATCTTGTAATGATTTTAAGAACAATATATGTTTGTTTTTAGTGGTTTCCGAAATATTTTTATAAGCCAAAACAGTAGCTTTTCCGCCGTGTTTGAACCACATTCCCTCATCAATTTTTTTATTGCCAGTTTCTAAATAATCCAGAAAAAGTTGGTCGTGATTGCCACGAATAAAAACACAATCATTGGTTTTGGACAATGAAATTAAAAAATCAATTAATTGGGGCGATTCAGACCAGCCATCGACATAATCGCCAAGAAAAATTAATTTATCAGTTTTTTTTATTGATGCTCTTTCTAGAATTTGGATTAAAGCTTGCAATCCGCCGTGAATGTCGCCTATGACAAATGTGTTCATTTATTAAATTATTGTAAGTAAATTAAACTAAAAAAAATGAATAATCAAAATTATTATCATTTTTTTAAATATTAAATTTTTTTATATAACTGATTTTTAGTACTTTATGTTTATCGAATTAAAACTTTAACAAAATGTGCGGGAAAACCGTAAAATATATTTTTTATACCGTTATAATTTTGTCAAAATTATTTAAAGCAAATGATTAAAAAATTCAATTTTTTTTAAAAAATTTATTCACAATAAAAAAACACCAAAAAACAAAATTAACAAATTAAATTTTAAAACTATGAAAACTTTAACTACTACATTATCAATTTTCGCATTATTATTGTCATCAACTGCTTTTAGTTTGGATTTGAATGAGGATATTACGCATAATTTAAATTTAGAAATAAAAAATTCTTCAAATTCAGATATTACTCCTCCATTAGTTCCTAAAAAACCAGACCCAGTAACAACAAATTTATAAATTGGTAAACAATATTTAATAAAAATTTATTTTAGGAATAAAAAGATTAAATTTGAGAATGCTTAAATCAAAAATTTTTATTTTTATTATATTTTTATTTGTAATTTTTTGCAAAAAAATTGAACCATTTAATTATGAGTTTAAAGTTCAAAATAAAAAAATTGATTCATTATTCAAAGTTGCAAATAATGAAAAATTACAAAGTATTGAAAGCATAAAACTTCATAATAAAATATTTGATATTTTAAAAATTAGGAAGAATGATTCTATAACAAGGCATTATTTTTTCAAGTTATCAAACAGATTTTTTAATCTTGAAGATTACAAATCATTTGAAAAAACCTCATTTATTCTTTATGATTTAGCGAAAAAATCTAATGACACTTTATATACTGCAAAAAGTTTAAAAGGTTTAGGCGAATTTCATTATATGAATTTTCAAAACGATAGTGCCTATTTCTACTTAACGAAATCTGAGAAAACCTATCAAAGAATAAAAAGCAAAGTTGATTTAACTGAAATTCAACTTTATAAAGCAAACATTCTATTTTTCGAAAAAGATTATGCTGGTTGCGAAATTGCAATTATTAACATTCTAAAAACAGCTATTAAAAAAAATGATTATCGATTAATTTATGATTGTTATATAACTTTGGCAAATGCGCTTGACGGTTTAAACGATTTTGAAAAAGCTTTAGAATATTACAATAAAGCATTTGATATTACTAAAAAACTCGAAAATGATTCTCAATTTTTATCTTTAAAATCTCAAACCTATTATTATATAGGCTGCTTGCACAACAAAAATAACAATTATCAACAAGCAATTTCTTATTTCGAAAAAGGTTTAAATTTTTCATCTTCTAAAAAACTCGAACCTTATTTGTACGCTAATTTTATTAATAATTTAGGTTATTCTAAATTCAAATTAGGCGATAAATCTGCAATTAATCAACTTAATGAGGCTTTTAAAATTTTAGATTCTCTAAAAAATATTCCCGGCATTGTTTCTAGCAAAATTAATCTTTCTGAATATTATTTATA
>JAYVBR010000004.1:0-4824 GCA_043750395.1 Bacteroidota bacterium
GATAAAAAAAGTACTAATGAAGATTTGAATGTACCCGTTGGTAATTTTGATATTAATTTTATTCTACAAAACGAAAAAGGAGAAAATTTAATAGATAATGCAAATTTTCCATCGTCAGGGTTTAAATTGTACGGCGAGTTTGATGGCATAAAAACTTTAATAACTAAAACAAAACTTGAATATTCGTCTTGGTATTATATAGAAGAAATTAATGGGAAAAAATATTTAAAAACTACTTTTTTACAAGAAAAAGATAAATCGTTTTCTGTGTTCTATATTGAGTGGAATACCAATCATACGGATAAATTTATTGCATATTCTGAAAACACAAATGGAACAATCAATTTAGGGAATATCTGGCTAAATGGCGACTTTATTCCTGCTAATTACAACCCAAATATTGGTCGAATTATGACTATTACAAAATAATACTTTAAAAATTTATTTATAATTTAATTATAGATGTGTTTTTTCTAATAATAAAACAATTATTTTTGCTAAATCAAAACTAAAATCATGAAGAAAATATTATTGTTGTTGGCGTGTTTAATGCTTTTTTCTTGCGAACATAATGATTGTGGTTGTGTAATGCCACCAACACTTGACAGTAAAGTGCAAATTATTTTAAATGATGCTACTGGTAAAAACTTAATTGATACTGAAAATTTCAAAATTGAAAATCTCAAAATTTATTATGAAAAAAATGGGCAAAAAGTTCCATATATACGTCAAGCTTATGAAAATTACAAAGGTTATGATTTTGAAAAAGTGAATGAAAAAATGACTTTAGTTATTTATTTAGATGAGTCAATAAGTTTTACTACCACAACTTATATAGAATGGAACAGCACTCAAACTGATAAATTAGTTGCTTATTTCTATAGAATACCAGATAACACAAGTGTACATAGAATTTGGCTAAATGAAAATGAAGTTTGGGATATTTCTAAACCAAAAGGAATACTGGATATGCCAACCATAACAATTATTAAATAAAAATGAAATATCTAATCGGTTTAGTGCTATTAATGAATTTTAATGTAGTTTTTTCACAAAACGACATTTGTACCAATGCAATAAATTTAGACATCGAAGTTTTTTGTGAAGTTTTAACAAATGGCAGTTTTAATGGTACAGGAATAGAATCTATTGCGCCAAATTGTGGTCTTAATTCTTCGCAAGATGTTTGGTTTAAATTTACTGCTTTTACATCATTAATAACCGTCGCAATATTTGGCGAAAATAATTTAGATATAGGGTTCGAAATTCTAGAAGGTTCTTGCCAAGGAAATTCAGTATTATGCTACAATCAAGCCCCTAGTGGTGGTAGCGAAACAACAAATTTCGATACTGCGATTCCAGGACAAACTTATTATCTCAGGATGTTTAATGCTGGTGCAATTAGCAATGTGTCTTTTCAATTTTGTGTTTTTAATTTTGGACAGTTGAACACAAAAACAGTCAATATTGAAAATAAATTATCAATATATCCAAATCCAGTTCAAGATAAATTGTTTATTGATTCTTCTGAAAATTTTAAAGAAATTGCTGTTTTTGATATTTACGGTAAGAAAGTATTAAATGTTGATTTTCAAACAAAATCGCTTGATGTTTCAGGATTGTCTAAAGGAATTTATATTTTAAAATTCTTAGCAGAATCGGATGAAGTATTTATGCGAAAATTTGTTAAAGAATAATTTTAATTGAAATACCAATTGCTGTTTTTAAAATAAATTATTTTGAAATAAAATAATGTAGATTTAAAAGCCATTGTTTTATAAAAGAATTAGGTGCTTTTGTCATTTCGACGAAGGAGAAATCACACACATTAGTTGCTCACATTATGAGATCTCTCCTTCGTCGAAATGACAAAATCGTTTCTGATTTTTAAATAAAACCATATTTTTCTATTACAATACAAGATAAATTAAACTAAAAAAACCATCTTAAAAAAATTTAAAGATGGTTTTTTTAGTTTAAATATATTTTAAAATTTAAGAAGCAATTTCTAGTCGTTTTAATAAATTTTTACTCAAAGTTTGATGCGCATAATCTCTATCGATAGTCAAAATTTTATCATCAGAACTTGGCAATTCGTACATAGCATCGGTTAGAATTGCTTCGCACAACGAACGCAAACCACGTGCACCAAGTTTGTATTCTAAAGCTTTATCGACAATAAAATCAAGTGCTTCGTCCGAAATTGAAAATTCAACATCGTCCATTTTAAACAATTTTTGATATTGTTTGATTAATGCATTTTTAGGTTCTGTCAAAATCGAACGCAAAGTAGCACGATCTAACGGATCCATGTGAGTTAAAACGGGCAAACGACCAATAATTTCTGGAATTAATCCAAAATCTTTAATGTCTTTTGGGATAATGTATTGCAATAGATTTTCTTTGTCAATGTTATCAACATTTTTCGAAGTGCTGTAACCCATCGCTTGACGGTTCATACGTTTCGAAATTACTCTATCAATTCCGTCGAATGCGCCACCAGCAATAAACAAAATGTTTTGCGTATTGATTTCAACAAATTTCTGATCTGGGTGTTTTCTTCCTCCTTTTGGTGGAACATTCACAACAGTTCCTTCCAAAAGTTTTAATAGAGCTTGTTGTACACCTTCGCCCGAAACATCTCGAGTTATTGATGGATTATCGCCTTTTCGAGCAATTTTATCGATTTCGTCAATAAAAACGATTCCTCTTTCGGCTTTTGTAACGTCATAATCTGCTGCTTGAAGCAATCTTGTTAGAATACTTTCTACGTCTTCGCCAACATAACCTGCTTCGGTTAAAACCGTTGCATCGACAATTGCTAAAGGAACATCAAGCATTTTTGCGATTGTTTTGGCAACCAATGTTTTTCCGGTTCCTGTTTGTCCAACCATAATGATGTTTGATTTTTCAATCTCTACATCATCTTTCAAGTCTAGTTGTTGCAAACGTTTGTAATGGTTGTAAACCGCAACCGACATTACTTTTTTGGTTTGGTCTTGCCCAATTACATATTGATCCAAAAAGGCTCTAATTTCTTTTGGCTTGCGCAAAACTAAATTACTAACGGCACGAGTTAATCCGCCATTGTTTTTTAGTTCTTCGACTACAATTCCGTGTGCTTGTTCTATACATTTGTCGCAAATGTGCGCATCTATTCCTGCGATTAGCAAGTTAGTTTCGGGTTTTTTACGACCACAAAATGAACATTCGTATTTTTCTTTTGCCATCTTTTTTTGTTTGAAGTTTGAAGTTTGAAGTTTGAAGTTGTTGAGCAACCTTAAACTTGGAACTTTAAACTTGGAACTAAATATTTCTTCTCAAAACTTCATCAATCATTCCATATTCTTTGGCTTCGTCGGCAATCATCCAATAATCGCGTTCTGAATCTTTGTGAACCTTGTCGAATGTTTGTCCTGAATGATGCGATATTATTTTGTACAATTCGTCTTTTAATTTAAGCATTTCACGCAAGTTGATTTCCATATCGGTTGCAACGCCTTGCGCTCCGCCCGATGGTTGGTGAATCATTACTCTTGAATGTGGCAATGCCGAACGTTTTCCTTTTGCACCTGCGCACAACAAAACTGCTCCCATAGAAGCTGCCATTCCTGTACAAATTGTTGCAACGTCGGGTTTGATGTATTGCATTGTGTCATAAATTCCTAATCCTGCGTAAACGCTTCCGCCTGGTGAGTTTAGGTAAATTTGTATGTCTTTGCTTGCATCGGCACTCTCTAGAAATAACAATTGTGCTTGTACGATATTGGCGATTTGATCGTCGATTCCTGTTCCTAGAAAAATAATTCTGTCCATCATTAATCTTGAAAATACGTCAAGTTGAGAAACGTTTAATTGTCGTTCTTCAATAATATATGGTGTCATATTGGTTGGTGTCATTGCCGCGACGATTTTATCGTAATACATTGCGTTAACTCCGTGGTGTTTGGTTGCAAATTTTTGAAATTGCTTCGCCTGTTCGAGCGCTGCTCTCGGGTCTTTTCCGTAGTTCATATTTGGTTTTATGTTATAAGTTCTAGTTAATATTTTTGTTTTGAAGTTTTTTAGCCCAGATAGTAGAGGAAAGTTTTTGAAATTAATGACT
The DNA here is from genome assembly GCA_043750395.1 of Bacteroidota bacterium. GTDB lineage: Bacteria > Bacteroidota > Bacteroidia > Flavobacteriales > Flavobacteriaceae > Flavobacterium. Next base: position 4,106 of record JAYVBR010000004.1, read on the forward strand.
ATTTTTTGTTGGATAAAAAAAGCGACCAGCGGAAGCTCTTTTTTATACGAACAAAAAAAGGAATTAATGAAAAAAACTTGAAACGAATAGCTGGATTGGCTCCTGAAATTAATTCAAGATAAACTCAAATAAAAAAGCGTCAAAAAATAAATATTTTATGACGCTTCAAAGATAATAATTTTATTTATAAAAATTTATTCTCCATACATTTCTTTAACAAATTCTTGGTAAGTTACTTCTTTTTCGGTCGGATTGGCTTTCTCGATAAGTGTTTGCATTAATTTGTCTTTGGTTACTTGCTCTGACAAACGTTTTACTTCGTCTTGATTTGATAAAACTCTTGCTACAATTCCTTCAATCTCGGCATCGGTGGCGTTGGCTTGACCGAATTGCGCCATTTGTTGACGAATGTTTTTGCTGGTAAAAGTTTTTAAATCTTCGAATGTGATTTTGATATCGCTTTGTGCCATTGCACGACCTTCGATCATTTGGAAACGCAATCCGTTTTCTGTGCGATTGTATTCAGTAGTTGCTTCTTCGATAGATAAATTTTTCTCACCAGCAGTTTGCAACCATTTGATTAAAAAATCTTTAGGTAAGTCGAACTGCGTGTTTTTGATTAAAGAACCAATTACATCATCGGTCAATTTTTGGTCAGCTGATTGTGCGAATTGTGTTTCGGCATCTTCTTTAATTTTGGCTCTCAATTCAGGCAAAGT
>JAYVBR010000005.1:0-2059 GCA_043750395.1 Bacteroidota bacterium
ACGAATTAACGAACTCTAAAATATTCTCACCTCTAAATATTGCTTCCATAATCTATATTTTACTACAAATATAGTTGTTTTTTATGTATATAACTCGAATTTATTTTTTAGAAAAAAATAATACTTTTTTTAATTCAGAAAACATCAACTATAACGACCAAACCGAGACCGTAAAAAAACCCGAAAACAAACAATTAGAATTTAAACTAACCTATAATACAAGTAAAGTTTCACTTTTAGAAATTGAAACGACTTTGCAAAAAGATAAAATAAACAGTACAAATTCAATCATACAAAACGATGTTTCTTTTTTCAATACAAACCTAAAAACTGAAAACTTGTTTTGGAAAAGCAAACTTCAATACACGTATAAAATTAGTAACAATAAAGCATTACAATTTATTTCTAACTATTCTATAAATGCAATTCCACAAGAATTAAGCATAAATCTAACAACCTTTGCATTTGGAGGTAATTTGCAGAAAAGTGAGCTTAAGAAAAAACATCTATTAAATAAAATAGTTCTTTTAGGCAGTTCAAAAAGAGTAAAATATGCTTTTACGGTTGGTTCAGTTTTTGAAAAAAATCCGTTTATTTCAAATTTATTAGAAAACAATAATCTAATTAGTACAACTTTTCAAAACGAATTCAATTACAAAAAATCAACATTATATTCAGAAATCGGAACTACTTATATACTTAAAAATTGGAAGTTTCAACCAACATTAAGATTAAGTAATATTAGTCAAGAATATAAAAATGAAATAGAAAACAATTCTAAAAGCAAAAATTCTTTAATTATTATTCCAAATCTAAATATTTCATATATATTAAATAATAAATCAACTTTTAAATTATCAGGTAATTATGAAGAAAAAACGCCTAACGAAGAAAATTTATTTACTAATTACATTGCTCAAAATAACAGGTTTATAAAACAAAACAACTTTAATTTAGATTTACAGCAAAATCAAAACTATACTTTTAGTTATCGCTTTAATGACTTATTTACATCGTTTGCTACAAATTTGGCATTAACTTATGATAATAAAAAGAACACCTATTTATCATCGGTTGAAATTCAGAACGATTATACAATTTATAGTTTGTTTCAATCCCCAACCAATATACAAAACTATTCTTTAAATTTTGGTGTTGAAAAATATGTTAAATTATTAAACTCAACGATAAAACATACTTCAAATTACGGTATCAACAATTATAAGAATATTGTAAATCAAAGTGAACTACGAAACAATCAATCTCACAATTATAATGCGTATTTTTTTATCAGCACAGCATTTAGATTACCTTTTAATTTTCAAAACAAATTTAATTATAGCAATATCAACTTCAAATCAGACAATCAAAATAGTAACACCAATGTCTCGCTAAATAATAGTTTAAAAATGCTAATCAAACCAAACAGGTTTTGGTTATTTACATTTAGCTATGATTATTTTTTACCAAATACCAAAAATCAAGATGATTTTACATTTATGGATTTAGAAATAAAATATAAGCCTAAAAGATTTAAAAATTTAGAATTTTGGCTAACAGGGAAAAATTTATTAAACAATAAATTTTATTCTCAAACAGAAAATTCAGACTTTCAAACTACAATTTACCAAAGCAGTTTAATGCCAAGGTATTATTTAATAACGCTAGATTTTAAATTGTAAATATTTTTACATTTGCAATTATTAATAGTATAAATCAAAAACTTATAGCTTCAACCATCAAAGATTTTCCACAATAAAAACATAAATAAAAGTAAAGTGCTACCGCACTTTACTTTTATTTATTGTGTAATTTGTTTTATCGAGTAGCAAAATACTATTATCAAATAAGCAATTAATAATGATATATAGTAAAACACTTTTAAGATATAGTAAAACTATTTTAATATATAGTAAATTACTTTTAATACGTAGTAAATTACTATTAACGAGTAGTAAAATACTTTTAAGACATAGTAAAATACTATTATTAATAGGTAAAACAAAATATTGAAAAGCAAAAATAGAATGTCGAGTAATAAAACAACATCACAGATAAA
>JAYVBR010000006.1:0-4803 GCA_043750395.1 Bacteroidota bacterium
CATTCGCGGTGCATTACCAATTGCCATAAAAGCTAAAGAAGAAGGTTTCAAGGGTTTTTTCTTGCCGATTCAAAACGTGAAAGAAGCAGCAATTGTTGAAGGTGTTGATGTTTATGGTGTAGAAAATTTGCAACAAGTAATCGATTTTTTTGAAGGAAAAGGAACAATTGAACCAACAAAAATTGACACAAGAGCCGAATTTTATAAAACATTAGATTTCCCTGAACACGATTTTAGCGATGTAAAAGGTCAAGAAAGCATAAAACGTTCAATGGAAATTGCTGCTGCTGGCGGACACAATATTATTTTGATTGGACCACCAGGTTCAGGAAAAACAATGATTGCCAAGCGTTTGCCAAGCATTTTGCCACCAATGACTTTAAGAGAAGCATTGGAAACAACCAAAATTCATTCGGTTGCTGGAAAATTAAAAGAAGTTGGATTGATGAACCAACGACCATTTCGTTCTCCGCATCACACAATTTCGAATGTTGCACTTGTTGGTGGTGGTAGTTATCCGCAACCTGGAGAAATTTCGATGGCGCATAACGGAGTTTTATTTTTGGACGAATTGCCCGAATTTAAACGTGATGTTTTAGAAGTTATGCGACAACCTCTTGAAGATAGAGAAGTTACAATTTCGAGAGCTAAATTTACAATAACCTATCCAAGTTCGTTTATGTTAGTGGCAAGTATGAATCCAAGTCCGAGTGGTTTTTTTAACGATCCAGATTCGCCACAAACATCGTCGCCACACGAAATGACACGTTATTTAAGCAAAATTTCTGGACCACTTTTGGACAGAATTGATATTCATATAGAAGTTACACCTGTTCCTTTCGAAAAATTGTCAAGTACCCGAAAAGCAGAATCGAGTGTCGATATTCGAGCAAGAGTAACTGCCGCAAGAGAAATTCAAACTGTTAGATTTGCCGAAATGGAAACCGTGAATTACAATGCGCAAATGAGTACCAAATTAATTAGAGAATTTTGTAAACTTGATGAAACTTCGCTTCAATTATTAAAAACCGCAATGGAAAGATTGAATTTATCAGCTAGAGCGTATGATAGAATTTTGAAAGTTGCCAGAACAATTGCCGATTTAGAGGCTACCGATGAAGTAGGAGCGAGCCACATTGCCGAAGCTATTCAATACAGAAGCTTGGATCGTGAAGGTTGGTTAGGGTAATAGCCCCCTAACCCCCGAAGGGGGAATTAGCAAAATATATTTTGATTTTCTTGAAAAATTAATTTAAACAAAATCTGAAATCTAAATTCAGAAATCAAAAATCTTAAATCAAATGTCAAAATTACAAGTAAAAGCTTTTGTTTTTCAACTATTATGTTTCGTAATATTCTTTTTATCAACTAAATATTTAGTTTTAGAACTAACATCATTAAAAGGATTTATTCCGTCAATGATAGCATTTGTGATAGGAACATTTCTTGCTCCAAAATTTATGGCAACCAAAACAAAAGATGGAGAAAAACTTTTTATGAAGTGGATTTTCTTAAAAGGATTGAGAGAAATTACTTAAATGAAATGAAATTTTTATAATTTAAACCCTTAAAAATTATAGTTCTAAGGGCTTAAAATAATTAGATTTTATATAACCGTTCCTTTAAAAGTCAATACTTTTGGCGCAGCTTCTGCATTAGTTGTAACAGTAACCGTTTTGGTAAACGCACCTTTGTTAGCAGCATTAAAAGTTGCAGTAACTTTTCCTGATTTGCCAGTTGCAATTTCTGTTTTAGTATAATCTGTCGCTGTGCAACCGCAAGAACCTTGAACATTGGTAATCAAAACCGATTTTTTACCTGTATTTTTGAATTCGAAATCCATAGCTTTTGGAGTTCCTTGTGGAATTTCTCCCAAATCGATTGTTTCTGATTTCCAAGCGATGACAGAATTTGAAATTGTAATTTCATTGCTAAATTTAGAAGTTGGCAAAACCGAAAACGACATTAATCCTAATGTTAATGCAAAAATTGAGATTTTTAAATTTTTCATTTTTAAATAATTTAATTGGTTTATATTTATTGGTTCATCAAATTTGATGATTCAAAAGTATTTCAATTAAACATTTGTAGCTGTTAATCAATTTCAAATGATTGTTAACGAGTTGTTAATGATGGTTTTCATTGATAAAAAAGACTATTTTTGAGGTTCAATATGTTAGTATTATAGATTTTTCAATTATTCGAACGTTCGAAAAATCAAATTATTAAAAGATGAAAATTAACAAACTTAACATAATAATAGTACTCGGACTAATTGCGATAATTGGCATTTTGATTGCTCAATTGCTTTGGACAAAACAAGCCTTTTCGCTTGAAGAAAAGAAATTTACTCAAAAAACACACGTTGCTTTATTGGAAGTTGCCAAAAAATTATACGAAGGTACAAATCACGAATTGCCATCAGAAAATCCGGTTAAGAAAATATCAAACGATTATTATATCGTTAATATAGAAAACGATTTTGACCCAGAAATTCTAGAGTTTTATCTAAAAACCGAATTTGTAAAACGTAACATAACGACGGATTTTGAATATGCAATGTACAATTGCCAAAGTGACGAGATGGTTTACGGCAACTACATTTCGTCAACAGAAAATACTGCAAAAAAAACTTCGGTTTATTTTCCAAAACACAAAAACCTAATATACTATTTCGCAATTCGTTTTCCGAATGAAAGTGGTTTTTTGCTTAATTCTTTAAAATTTTGGTTCATTTTATCAATTGGATTAATTTTGATTTTGCTGGTTTATGTATATTCTATTTTCACGATTTTACAACAAAAAAAATATTCAGAATTACAACGAGATTTTATTAATAATATGACACACGAATTCAAAACGCCTTTGTCTTCAATTTTAATTGCATCTAATTATTTAAAAAATCAAAACGAAATTTCGAAAGATGATAAACTTTCCAATTATACCGAAATTATTATCAATCAAAGCAATAAACTCAATAATCACATAGAAAAAGTACTCACAATTGCCAAAACCGATTCTTCGGAAATGATTTTAGATAAGCAAAAAGTCAATATTGTCCCGATTATTAATGATGTTATCGAAAACATAAAATTAAAATACAACAATATTAAAATTGATATTTACATTGACATTGAAGTTGAAATTGAACTAGATGTTTTTCATTTTACAAACTTAGTTTATAATTTGTTAGACAATTCAATAAAATATTGCGATTCGAAACCCGAAATAACCATTAAAATTTCCAAAATGCAAAACAATATAATTCTTGAATTTGTTGATAACGGAATAGGAATTTCTGAAGAAAACATCAAACATATTTTTGATAAATTTTACAGAATAAAATCAAATAAGAGCAACGAAGTCAATGGTTTTGGCTTGGGATTGTATTATGTTAAGAAAATTTGTGATTTGCATAAATGGAAAATATTTGTGAAAAATAATACTAATAAAGGAATTTCAATATCAATTTCAATGTCAAATATCAATTAAAAAAATGTCTAAATACAAAATTCTTTACGCCGAAGACGATCCAACATTAGCCTTTTTAACCAAAGACAACTTGGAGCAAAACAATTATGAAGTTTTTCAATTTTCTGATGGAATATCGTGTTTAGAAAATTTCAAAAAGCAAGAATTCGATATTTGTATTCTAGATATTATGATGCCCAAAATGGACGGTTTTGAACTAGCAACCGAAATCAGAAAAATTAATTCAGAAATTCCAATAATATTTTTATCGGCAAAAACATTAAAAGAAGACCGATTAAAAGGTTTGCGCTTGGGTGCCGACGATTATTTAGTTAAACCTTTTAGTATAGAAGAATTAATTTTGAAAATTGAAATCTTCTTGAAAAGATCTCATAAGATAGAAATAATAGAAAATTTAATTTATCAAGTAGGAAAATTCGAATTCAACCCAAAAAGTTACAGCCTAAAAACCAACTTAGAAACAATTTCATTAACAGAAAGAGAATCAGAACTTTTAAAATATTTTTTAGATAATAAAAATCAAGTACTAAAACGAGAACAAATTTTGAAACAACTTTGGGGCGACGACGATTATTTTATGGGGCGAAGTCTTGATGTTTTTATCTCAAGATTGCGTAAAATTTTAATTAATGAGAACGGTATTGTAATTGAGAATTTACACGGAATTGGGTTTAGATTTAAGATTATTGATTAACGATTTTAGAATTCAGAATTTGATCAAAGTCAAAAAAAAATCATTCGCACGCAAATGATTTTTTTATAAACAGTTCAAGATATTTAAAATTCAATATCTGAAATTTAATATTTATTCAACAATAACCTTTTTCCAAGATTTTTCGGTAGCATTTTTTAATTCAATTAAGTAAATTCCAGCTGATAATCCTTTAACATTAACTTCAACTTTATCAGATTTATCTGCAACATCAATAGTTTTTACAAATTGACCTGTTTGAGAATAAATGTTAATTTGGTCAAGATTGGTTTTGGTTTGTACATTAAAACTTCCATTCGATGGATTTGGGAAAATAGACGTTGCATTTAATGAAAAATCTTCTACGCCAAGTGGCGTTAATGTTAAAGATACTGGTCCAAAATTTGTTCTGTTTCCGCTTTCGTGATATTGTAAGGGTGTCAAAATTGCTGTGTTTGCTCGTGCACCAGCAATGCTTAAATTATTATTTGCAAAAACAAATGTATAATCGGTGGCATCGGCAACAAATGGTCTAGTTGCAGTAATAAACCTTGTTGTCCCACTAACTGAATTCGCTGTAACAGTCCAATTATTTACAGTATCTGTCGTCGGAGAAACTC
>JAYVBR010000007.1:0-4796 GCA_043750395.1 Bacteroidota bacterium
ATTGTCGAAAGAATATAAACATTTGTATTCTAAATTTAAATTAATTGATATTGATCAGTTTCAAAAGATTTTTAAACCGAAATGAAATCAACATTCAAAATAATTTTAAACACAATTCCAAGACCAATCTTAATAAGGTTGAGTTATGTTGCACGACCAATTTTAGCGTTTTTATTAAAAGGCGATAAGTTCACTGATCCAATTGATGGTCGAAGTTTCAAAATGTTTTTGCCTTATGGTTACGGAAATCAACGAAATAATGTGTTGTCACCTAGTACATTATCTTTAGAAAGACATCGATTATTGTGGTTGTATTTGCAAAACGAAACCGATTTTTTTACATCAAATAAAAAAATTCTTCATTTTGCTCCAGAACAAGCTTTTTACAAATTATTCCGAAATCAAAAAAATTTAAATTATACAACAACCGATTTATTGTCGCCTTTGGCAGATGTAAAAGCCGATATTTGTAACTTACCATTTGCTGATAATGAGTATGATATAATTTTGTGCAACCACGTTTTAGAACACATTCCAGACGATACAAAAGCAATGCAAGAACTTTTTAGAGTCTTAAAACCTAGTGGAATGGCGATTTTGCAAATTCCACAAGATTTGAATCGAGCCACAACTTTTGCCGACGATTCGATTGTAGATCAAAAAGAACGAGCCAGAATTTTTGGGCAATATGACCACGTTCGAATTTATGGTCGCGATTATTTTGATAAATTGCGAAGCATTGGATTTCAAGTCATTGAAGAAGATTATACTTCAAAAATTAGTCCAGAATTAGTCGAAAAATATTGTTTAGCAAAAGGCGAAATTATTCCTGTTTGTTTTAAAAAATAATGCAATCTCAACATCAATTTTGCTTCGATATTTCATTGGACGAAAAATTCGGTTTTTTTGTTCCAATTGCTTATATTTTAGATAATTGCGATAGAATTACTTATGTCGATAAAAAAGCAACTTCAACAATTATTAAAAGTTTTGGATTAGAAATCGAGAATCTAGATTCGAATATCAAAAACTTACTTTCGATTATCGATGTTTTAAAACCAGAAAATCTTTTCAAGAAATTCGAGAAAAATCCTAAGACAAAAAAAACAATTTTCGATTTATTAAACGATAAAACTTTCGGAAAAATGATTCGAGATTTTATTGATTCGAAAATGAATCAGTTTTTGATGATTATTAATGAAAATAATCTGCCGATTTCATTGAATTTAAAGTCGAGTAAAGAGTTTTATAAATTTAGAGTTTCAACCGATAATTCAATTCTAGAAACCAAACTTTTTTTTGATAAAAACGAATTCGGAATGAATTATTCCTTGCAATTATCAGAAAATTCAAAACTTTTTTTTCCATCAGATAAAAAAATTACAATTGTTCTAAATGAGCCAAGTTGGTTGGTTATCGATACTAAATTATATCAATTATTTAATGTGAATTCGAATAAATTAAAACCATTTCTAAATAAAAAAACAATAGAAATTAAAAATGAAATGGTTTCGGAATATTTTCAGAAATTCATAAAAGATATTGTCAAAAAAGTCGATATCGAAGCAAAAGGCTTCAAAGTTATTCAGAAAAATAGAGTAATTTCGTGCAGCATCAATCCTGTTGAAGATTTTTTCAAGAAGAAATTCAATCTCGAATTAATTTTTGATTATGATGGTTTTGCATTTTCGAATCATACTTTAAAAAAAACACATTCTAATTTAGATAACGACGAAAATAATGAAATTCAAGTCATTCAATTCAAACGAAATTTTGAGCAAGAATTGCAATTCGAACAAAAATTAATCCAACTTGGATTCCAAAAAAACGAAAATAATTTATTTTCATTAGCCAATAAAAACAAAGACGAATTCGAAGTTATTCATTATTTAATAGAAAATTTCGAAAATTTAAAAAGCGAAGGATTTTTTATTGAAAATTTATCAATATCAAATAAAAAAATCCAAACCGAAGTTGCAACAATTTCGATTTCAAGTCAAGAAAACAACGATTGGTTTGACATAAAAATGATTATAAAATGTGGAGATTTCGAAATTAATTTCTCAAAAATCATTCAAAACATCAAAGAAAACAATCGATTTTTTAAACTTCCAGACGAAAGTTATTTTTTAATTCCATTCGAATGGATGACAAAATATACGCCAATTGCCAATTTTGCGAAAGTAAAAAACGGAAATTTATCAATTCCAAAAAGCAATTATACAATTCTAGAAAATTTAGATTTAACCGAAATTTCGCTCAAGGCAAATGATGAAATCGCATACAAACCGTCGGAATTATTGAAAGCAACTTTGCGTCCTTACCAAATTGAAGGTGTAAAATGGTTGTTGAAAAACCATAATTCTGGACTTGGTGCTTGTTTGGCTGACGATATGGGTTTAGGTAAAACCTTGCAAACATTAGCGACATTAGTTAATATTCAAGAAAATTTAGTTTCTGAAACCCAAGAATTTCAACAAGATTTATTTTCGATTGTTGAACAAAAAACAGAATACTTACGAACATTGATTGTTGCACCAAGTTCGTTGGTTTTTAATTGGTATAATGAATCTCGAAAATTTACGCCACATTTTCGCCGCATTCAATACATAGGTAACGATCGGAAATTATTAGCCAAAAAATTGGACAAATACGACTTGATTTTCACAAGTTATGCCGTTATAACTCGCGATATTGAGGTTTTCGAAAAATACAATTTCAATTATTTGATAATCGATGAAAGTCAACAAATAAAAAATCGAGATTCTAAAGTTTTCAAAGCCATAAACGCAATAAATGCTGAACATAAAATTTCATTATCAGGAACGCCAATCGAAAATTCATTGAACGATTTATGGTCGCAAATGCAATTTATAAATCCAGAAATATTGGGCGATTTTAAGTTTTTTACAAATTATTTCAAAATTCCAATCGAGAAAAATCAAGATTTAAATAAAATTGAAGAACTAAGAAATATTGTAAATCCGTTTATTTTACGACGTACAAAAGAGCAAGTCCTTGACGATTTACCCGAACTTTCAGAGCAAATTATTTATTGCGAAATGCAAATCGAGCAGGAAAAATGGTACGAATCTGAGAAATCAAAAGCCAGAAATGAATTATTGAAAATAGAATTTGCCAACAATCGAATCAATGTTTTGAATGTTTTAATGAAATTGCGACAATTAAGTAATCATTCAAAATTAATAGACAAAACTTCAGAATTTGAATCTGGAAAATTTTTAGCGGTAACCAATTACATTCAAACTTTGTTGCAAGCTGGACAAAAAATGTTGGTTTTTAGCAGTTTTGTAAAACATTTAGATTTGTACGAAAGTTGGTGTAAAACTCATAAAATCGATTTTTGCAAGTTAACTGGCGATACCAAAATTGACGAAAGAGAAAACCAAATCAAACAATTTCAAGAAAATTCAGACACTAAAATATTTTTTGTTTCGTTAAAATCTGGTGGCGTTGGACTCAATTTAACTTCGGCATCATTTGTGTTATTGTTAGATCCGTGGTGGAATCCGTTTGCCGAAAAGCAAGCAATTGCAAGAGCTCACAGAATTGGTCAAACCAATAAAGTCAACGCAATTCGGTTTATTTCGAAAAATACCATCGAAGAAAAAATCATACTATTACAAGAAAAAAAGAAATTATTGTCAGATAGCATTCTCGAATTAGAAAATATTCCACAAGATTTAGATAATAATTTAAGTTTTTTATTAGAATAATTAACTTTGATACAAAAATAGAATTCATTATATTTACCTGATTTTAAAAAATTTACATTCATCAAATGACAAAAAAAATCATAATTCTAATTGGTTTATTAACAGCAAGTTTCGGTTTTTCACAAGTCGAAACTGAAGTAAATCCTGCTTACAACATCAAAACTATAACCTTGACACAAAACGGTCAAAACACGATTCCAGTTTATAGATTATCAGATAATTTCATGCTAGAATTTGATGATTTATTTGGCAACGAAGCCAATTATTATTACACATTTGTGCATTGCAATTACGATTGGAAACCATCAGATTTATCAAGAAATGAATATATTAACGGTTTTGATGATATTAGAATTCAAGATCACTTCAATTCATTCAATACATTGCAAATTTATACACATTATAAAGTTTCGTTTCCAAACAAAAACACACAATTCAAGGTCAGTGGCAACTATATGCTAAAAATTTTGAACGAAGATCGCGAAGTTGTTTTTTCTAGAAAATTTATGTTATACGAACCGAAAGTCACAGTGCCAATTCAAGTGCGACGTACAAGAAATATGGCAGTTTTTAACACCAAACACAACTTAGATTTTGCAGTAAAATCGACAACATTAACCTTTCAAAATCCGTTGCAAAACGTCAAAATAATGATAATGCAAAACGGACAATACAACCGACCAATTCTAAATATTGCACCACAGTACACAATGGGTAACGATTTAATTTATAAATACGATGCCGAAACTCAATTTTGGGCGGGCAACGAATTTTTAGGTTTTGATACTAAGGAAGTGCGTTCGCCAGGCAATAGTGTTTCGTTTGTAAACACGCAAGGCGGCTTGTACAACACCCATTTATTTGCAAACGCAGCACGAAAAAACAACCCATACACTTACTTTCCTGACATCAATGGCAATTATTCAATTCGGAATTTAAACAGTACTAATAATGCCATCGAAGCCGATTATTCTTGGGTTTTCTTCACATTATCGGCTCCGAGTTATTTCGGCAAAAAAGACATTTATGTTAATGGTTTATTTGACAATTATGCACTTT
>JAYVBR010000008.1:0-4792 GCA_043750395.1 Bacteroidota bacterium
ACATTACGTGAGCAACTTATGAGATTCCTCCTTCGTCGGAATGACAACAAACCAACAAATTTAGCTTTTAATAAAAGCTGTAAATATTAGAATTAAGCGTTTATTGTTTAATATTTAAAATATTATTAAATTTTATCAAGCAACTCAACTTGAAAAATAATATTTGCATTTGGCGGAATAGCATCGCCAGCACCAGCCGCGCCATAGGCCAAATCGGTTGGAATAAACAAAATTACCTTGTCACCAATATTCATTTTTGTCAAACCTTCGTTAAAGCCAGGAATGAATTGATAATTTCCAGCAGAACAAGGAAGCGGTGTATAACCTTTAGCATCAGCACGGTTTTGGTCGAATTTTCCGAATTTTCTGGCTACTTCTTCAATACTGCTGTCAAATAATTTCCCGTTTTCAAGAAAACCAGCATAATGAACAAAAACACTGGCACCATTTTCAGGTTTTTTTCCAGTTCCTTTTGTAATATATTTCATTTGCAAACCCGATGGCAATTTTGTCGATTCAGCTTTCATTTTCGCAAATTCAGCAACATTTGCCATTTCTACTGCTTTGAATTTTTCTGCATTTATTTTCAAGTTTTCTGCATCGACCATTCCTTGTTTGGCATCATTTTCGGCTTTATTTGCAAAATAATCTTCAAAAATTTTTATGGCATCGAACTTTTTTGCAACATCACCTTTACGGATAATTTTTATGCTTTTAATCACATCGCCTTGTTGAATTTTATTAACAATTTTCATTCCATCGTCTTTAACTTGACCAAAAACAGTATGTTTTCCATCGAGCCAGGGTGTTGCTAGATGTGTAATAAAAAACTGTGAACTATTAGTTGTTGGCCCAGAATTGGCCATCGCTAAAACGCCACCTTTATCGAATTTTAAATCTGTAAATTCATCTTTAAAATTGTAACCTGCACCGCCAGAACCATTTCCGTCTGGATCGCCACCTTGAATCATAAAATCTGCAAGAACTCTATGAAAATTTAGACCATCAAAAAAAGGTTTGCCTTTTAAGCTTTCGTTTGTTACAAATTTGTTTGTTCCTTCGGCTAACGAAACGAAATTGGCAACCGTTACCGGAGCCTTTTCCATTTCTAGTTCTAATAAAATTGTACCTTTGTTTGTTTTAATTTCTGTATACAAACCGTCTTTTAGATTTTTGTACTTGTCACACGAAAACAATGTTGCTACTAAAAGCAAAAAAATTGAAATTTTCTTCATCTTTAAATAATGTTTATTCTGGTTTTACTTCTTTTCTAATAACTTTAACATCGATTTCTGATTTATCAATCACAGGTGCAACAGAAAGATTTTTAGATTTTGCAACTTCTTTATCAAATGATTTAAAATCTTTCAAAGTTACTGTGCATATTAATGATTCATTAGTGCTAATTTTATCATTATCACCGTGATAACCAAAGCCGTTGTTTGAGGTAAATAAAAATTTAACTGTTTCATTTTTACGCATCAATTTAATTCCATCACTTAAACCAGTCATAATATTCTGCTTGTCAACGTTATAAATCTGCGGTTTCAATTCTTCTTTAGTATATATAACATTTCCGTTTATGTCTTTAACATCATAATCAAAATAGGCAATATCACCACGTTTTGGAGTTAATGTATCTGTTTCATTTTTAAATTCATAAGTGTACCAATATCCTTTTTTTGAAGCAATATATTTTATTAATGGATTGCTTTTTATGATTGAATCTATAACTTTTTCTTCTTTTGCGACAATTTTTTTATTGCGTTCGGCAGATTCTTTCATAAAACTTCCTTCAGAATGCGAGATTGGTTTTCTGGCTTTTTGTTGCGAACAACTTGCTAAAAAAATCATTACATATATCAACAATAAATGTTTCATTATTAATTTTTTAAATTCATTTGATTCAAAATTGATTCAAATTTCTCAATTGTTTCTACCATCGTTTTATTGGATTTTCCGCCGGCAGCATTAATATGTCCTCCTCCAGAAAAATGTTCACGCGCAAATTGATTTACATCAAAATTGCCTTGCGAACGAAACGAAATTTTAATAATTTTCTCGTCGGTATGTTCAATAAATATTGCTGCAAAAATAATACCTTTTATTGATAATCCATAATTTACGACGCCTTCTGTATCGCCTTTTTCATAATTAAATTCATCAAGTTCTTTTTGATAAAGTGTTATATAAGCTGTTTTAAATTCATATAAAACTTTCATATTGCTCATTGCTCGACCCAAAAGTTGTAATCTTGAATAAGAATTGTTATCAAAAAGCAAATTAGGGATTTCAGTATTTTCGACACCTAAATCTATTAAATCAGCAACAATTCTGTGGGTTCGACCAGTTGTTTTTGGATATTTGAATCCACCAGAATCTGTTAAAATCCCAGTATAAATGCAAGTTGCAATGGTTTTATCAATAAGTTTTATATGATTTAATTTTTCTATAAAATTATAAACCATTTCGCAAGTCGATCCAAAATTAGTGTCCGAATAAGTAAAATTCGCAAAAGAGTCTGGCGATTGATGGTGATCAATCATTATGAAAGTAGTTTTCAAAGTTTTTAGAAAGGCTTCCATTTTTTCGCCAGTTCTATGTAAAGCATTAAAATCTAATGTGAAAACAACTTCGGTATCCTGAAGAATTTTTGAGGTTGTTTGAGTATCATTTTCAAAAATCAAAACTTTTTCTGAACTTGGCATCCAAGCTAAAAAATCAGGAAAATCATTTGGTGCAATTACAATGACATCGTGATTCAATTTCAATAAAAAATGATACAATGCTAATGTTGAACCCATTGCATCGCCGTCAGGACTTCGATGCGGAATAATTGCAATTTTTTTTGGTTTGGCTAATAATTCCTGAATTGCTAAAATGTTTTCTTTATTCATAGTTTGCGAAAATACTAAAAATCAAATACAGATTACATAGATTAACACATAATTTTAAATTGCATGTCGACTTTTTAACAAATAATTACATTTTCATAACAAATAAGTAATTTGTGAGCATTTTAAGCAAAAGTACTTTTTATTTATTTCGAAATAAAAAGACCAAACCAAACTGCAATTATTCCAATAAAATTACTTGTACCTATATATAGGAGTGAAATTAAAAAATTTTGATTTTGAAATAATGTCACATTTTCTAATCCAAACGCTGAGAAAGTTGTGAATCCACCACAAAAACCTGTAACCAATAGCCATTTCAAATCTGAATCTGTAAAATCATTTTTTTCTAAAAAACCAATAATTATTCCAATCAAAAAACAACCTAAAATATTAGTTAAAAAAGTTGCCATAGGAAAACTATTTGACCAGTATTTATTTATTATTAATGAAATAAAATAACGCAAAATACTTCCTATTGCTCCACCAATTGCTATGTAAAAAATTGTTTTTAGCACTTTAGAGTTATTTAGGAAAACAAATTTTTCCCATTGAAACTGATGGAATTCCTTTTCGTATTCCAAAATTAGATTTTCCTCCAGCAACGTTTTCATTAGCTAATATTGCAAATAAAACTGCTTCTTTAGCATCTCCTGAGATTCCTAAATCATCGGTTTTTTTAAAATTATATGGCAACAATTTCTTTAATGATTCAACTAATAATGGATTATGTACACCGCCACCAGACATATAAATTGTGAATTTATCGTTTGGGTTATCTGAATTTTGAACAGCATAATTTATAGATTCGGCAATAGTTTCTGCACTAAATTGAGTTAAAGTTGCCAATAAATCATTGATGTTTAAATCATTTGTATGACTTAAATTTTGAGCATTTATAACATATTCTTTACTAAATAATTCTGGACCAGTAGTTTTTGGAAAAGGCTTTTTAAAAAAATCATTTGCTTTCAATTCAAATAATAATTTCTTATTAATCGAACCTTTTTTAGCAAGTTCAGCATTTTTATCATAAGATATTTCAGGAAAATAGTTTCTTGTAAATGCGTCAATTAATGTATTCCCTGGACCTGTATCTGTAACAAAAACTTGTTCAGGATTCAAACTTTTTGGCAAAAAAGTAAAATTAGAAATACCTCCAATATTTAATAACATTCGATTTTCACCTTTTTGTGCAAAAATAAAATAATCTCCATAAACTGCCAAAGGTGCACCTTCACCTCCAGCCGCAAGGTGTTTTTGGCGAAAATCCGAAATCGTAATTATTCCCGTTTTAACTGAAATATGATCTCCATCACCGATTTGCAAAGTTGCATTTGGAAACTTACTTTGCTTGTGCAAAATTTTCGGGGCGTGAATTACCGTTTGTCCATGTGAAGCTATTAAATCAACTTCATTTGATTGAACATTCCATTTAACCAAGCATTCAAGAATCATGTCTGCATGAATATTTCCTATATATTCGTTGATTAATGCCAAATGTTGAAAATTGATTTCTTTTTTAGCAAATATTTTTCTTATTTCAGTTTTTAAATCATTAGAATAGTCAATTGTTTCGAAATTTAATAGCTTAACTTTTGTATTTTCGCCTGATTCTGAAATTTCACAAAGTGCAATATCAAGACCATCTAATGAAGTTCCCGACATAAGACCAATAATTTTTCTGGAAGATTTTTTGGCAATTTTAAATAGCCTATTTAGATTATCGTTCATTGACTTTTATTAAATAATTAGCTAAAGAATTTACAGTATAATTTACAATTATTTGTTAATATATTAAAAAAATATCGATACTGTATTAAAAAAGTGTGTAAAGTTAAAAATTTGTAATTTTATATTACGAACAAAAAACGTACAACTTTATGAACTTTACACAA
>JAYVBR010000009.1:0-11079 GCA_043750395.1 Bacteroidota bacterium
TTTATCAATAATTTCTTTTTTAAAGTCTTCTAAATCAATTAAATCTGATTTATTAGCAACGGTTATTACTGGAATTTTAGAATAATTTTTGCTTATGAATTTCAATTCTTCATTTAGGTTTTGATAAGTATGAATTCTTGTTGGATCAATCACATAAATAAATCCAGACGAACCCATCAAGTAAGACGAACGTACTTTTTGAATGTCTTCTTTGCCTTCAATATCCCAAATAATTACGGTTGTTTCTTCGTTATTAATATTTACAACCTTTTTTAAAATATGCACACCGATTGTAACCAAATAATCATCAGAAAATTCGTTTTGCACAAATCTGCGAATCAGCGATGATTTGCCAACACCAAAATGACCGACTAAAACTACTTTTTTGGAACTACTCATCTTTAAAAAATGTTTCTAATTTTTCGGAAATTAATTTATGATTGTCTAAATTATTTTTTAAATTTTGATCTGCAAAATCCATCATATCATCTTGAAATTTGCTTTTAAAATTATTATCGATTGCGCCAGAAACTACTGCGGCCATATAATACGAAGAAAAATTCTGAATCTGAATTGTGTATAATTCATATTCAATATTCTCTAAACTTTGGTTTCCAGCACTAAAAGCGTCTTCTACAAAACTTTTAATTGCGGTTAACATTCCAGCAATCATATCTTGGTCTATCGTTTCGGTTTTCGAATAACTAGCAATTATTAGTCCAGAACCTTTTTCTATTACAAAAACTTGTTGGATTTTTGGAGCCGATAATTCGCTCATTACAATATCGTTTTCTGAAATTCCAAAAAACATAGATTTGATTTTGCGTTTGTATTTTTTTAACGAGAATGTGTTTTGAACCTGAGCGTTTATGTTATCCGATAAGGTTTTCATTTCTTGTTGAACAAACTTTTTAATCATTTTACCAATAATCGGGAAAAGTGCATCGACAATTGTATCTTGAGAATTTTTGATTTCAGATTTCAAAGTCGCAGTAATTGTTGGTCCCAATTTATCGGGCATTTCTAGAATAAAACTATTAATTTTACTATCGATTATAGGGTTGACTTTCTCTGATAAATTCTCGTTTACATACACCGTTTCTTCCAACAAATCCAGTTTTCGCAAAATATCATTCGCAAAATCTCTGTCTTCGGTCAGAAGAAGTTCCTTAAGTTGAAGTAATTTTTCGGTATCGGTCATTTTTGAAAGATTTGTAACTATGTATGACTACAAAAATGCATTTTTGCCACAAAGACGGTAAGACACAAAGTTTTATGTGTAATATTGATAGAACAACATAAATTTTAATTAAATTGTCCATCTTCGAACTTTGGGTCTTAGTGGCAAATCTTACTTGTTTTATGTTAATTTTTTAGCAGAAAAGTTAAAATAATTTTATGTAAAATTTCTCTAATAATCCTTCATCATTTTTTCGCCCAAGCTGACTAATAAGGTTCCGAGTAGGTTTCGGTCGACTTTTTTATGATTCAAATCGGTGGTTTTATCGTTCATCGTATTTTCCAAATCGGTAATTCGAATATTCAAATCAGTCGATAAATTATCAATTGTGTGATTTAATTCTTTTCGAGTATCTTCGATATAGGCTTCAAGTTCTTCTTTTCGTTTATCAATTAAATCCTTTAATCCTTGAAAATCTTGGTCAATTTGAACGATATTTTCGCCAAAAATTAAATTTTTAATCGCTTCTAAACGTTGAGCAGATTCTAATGAAGTCGAATTCGAAATAGGTTCACCTTCGGGTTTTTGATTCTTAGACATTGTAGTTACTGTTTTGAATTGCTAAATAACAAAAAAAAAATTAATTACAAATGACTTTTGCTCATAAATTCTTCGGCCTTAGCAACCATATTGTAACTTCCACAGAAAAATGGCACTCTTTCGTGCAATTCAGTTGGTTTCATTTCCATAATTCTCGTGAAACCATTACTTGCTTTTCCGCCAGCTTGTTCGGCTATAAAAGCCATCGGGTTGCATTCGTACAACAATCTTAATTTTCCGTTTGGAGATTTAGAACTTGTCGGATAAATATAAATGCCTCCTTTTATCATATTTCTATGAATGTCAGAAACCAAACTTCCAATATATCTTGATGTGTATGGTCTATCGTCTTCTTCGAGTTGGCAATATTTTAAATAATTTTTTACACCTTGCGGAAAATGAACATAATTCCCTTCGTTGATAGAATAAATTGTTCCATCTTTAGAGAATTGCATATTTGGGTGCGACAAGTAAAAAGTTCCAATTGCAGGATTTAAAGTAAAACCATTCACGCCGTGTCCAGTTGTGTAAACCAACATGGTCGATGTACCATAAATCACATAACCTGCTGCAACTTGTTGGGTTCCAGGTTGCAAAAAATCTTCAATAGTTACTGGAGTTCCAATTGGTGTTACGCGTCTGTAAACCGAAAAAATAGTTCCAACAGAAACATTTACATCAATATTCGATGAGCCATCAAGAGGATCCATCAAGACTACATACTTATTATTATGGTTATTATCTGAACCTGAAACTGTAATAAAATCGTCATTTTCTTCTGATGCGATTCCGCACACAATTTCTCGATTAATTAGGGTTTGAATAAAAACCTCATTGGCGTAAACATCAAGTTTTTGTTGGTCTTCGCCTTGAATATTTTGTTCGCCAGCTGCACCGACAATGTCAACCAAACCTGCTTTGTTAACTTTATAATTGACAACTTTGGCTGCCAATCGAATGGAATTAATTATCCGAGACAATTCGCCCGACGAATATTGAAAAGCATTTTGGTTCTCGATAATATATTCTCCTAAAGTCTTATTGCGTTCTTCCATTGCGAAATCGATATAGTTTTTTGCAAATATCGTTTTTTTTATTTTATATTCATATTAAATAAAGCGCATCTTTAGAACATTAATAGTTAGATTGTCTTATTTATTTGTACTTAATCGATAGATTTTAACAATATCCTAAAAAAATTAAAATGTTTATTTAATTCATTAAACTTATTTTTATATTTGTTAAAAAATATATACTATGAAAATTAAATCATTATTAATTGCAGGAATTGTTTCAATATTTGCTTTAAACAATATTAACGCTCAAATAAATTTGGGAGATAGGGCTTTAGGCGCATTATCAAACGGCATAAAAGGCTTTACATTCTCTGATGAAGATGCAGCCAATATCGCAAGAGAAGCAATTGTAAAAATGGACAAAGAAAATCCGGTTGCCGATGCAAAAGATCCTTATGCAATTCGTTTAAACAAAGTTTTTGGACGTCACGCTAGCGAAGGTGGACTGGTATTAAATTTTAAAGTTTATAAAGTTAAAGATGTTAATGCTTTTGCTTGCGCCGACGGAAGTGTTCGTGTTTTTTCAGGACTTATGGATATTATGGACGACAACGAATTGTTGGCAGTAATAGGTCACGAAATTGGTCACGTTGCTAACCACGATTCTCGCGATGGAATGAAAGTAGCCTATAAAAAAGCGGCTCTAATCGATGCGGTTAGTTCGCAATCTGGAAAAGTTGCTGTATTAACTGATAGCCAATTAGGACAAATGGGAAGCGCAATGTTAGACAGCCGACACACACGTTCACAAGAAACTGATGCTGATACTTATTCTTATGATTTTATGAAAAAATATGGTTATGATGTTAATGCTGTCGAATCGTCATTTAATATTTTAGCAAATATGAGTTCAGGTGCAGAAGCTGATTTTCTTTCAAGAATGATGGCATCACACCCAGATTCAAGAGACAGAGCTGCAGCAGCCAAAAGCCGTGCAGAATCTGACGGATTGTACAAACCTTACGTAAAACAAACTAAAGGTTCTACAAAAAAAGTTGTTGCAAAAAAAGTTACTAAAAAGAAAAAATAAATTTTGAAGTTTACTATCCGAAAAGGACTTATTGAAGATATGCCAGCTGTTTTAGATTTAATAAAAGAGCTGGCAATTTTTGAAAAAGAACCAAATGCTGTTGTTGTAACTTTTCAAGATTTACAACGAGATGGGTTTTGTGAAAATCCATTATTTTATACTTTTGTTGCAGAAATTGACAATATTGACACTGTAAACGAAAAACAAATAGTCGGAATTGCACTTTATTATTACCGATATTCAACCTGGAAAGGCAGAACATTGCACCTTGAAGATTTAATTGTAAAAGAAAAAATGCGAGGTTCGGGTTGTGGTTTTGCTTTATATTC
The DNA here is from genome assembly GCA_043750395.1 of Bacteroidota bacterium. Lineage (GTDB taxonomy): Bacteria > Bacteroidota > Bacteroidia > Flavobacteriales > Flavobacteriaceae > Flavobacterium. The sequence goes on from JAYVBR010000009.1 coordinate 4,216, forward strand.
TGAAATTATAAAACAAGGCAAAAAAGAAAATGTTCGAAGAGTTGAATGGAATGTTCTTGATTGGAACCAACCAGCAATCGATTTTTATGAAAAATCTGGTGCAAAAGTACTTTCGGAATGGTGCAATGTTCAAATGGACGAAGCTGGAATTGATGGGTTTTTAAGTAATAACAAATAATGTTTAACTTTGATAAAAATTAGATTTATGAAAGCACAATTTGATTTTCCTCGATACACCTATAACGATTATAAAAATTGGAAAGAAGATTGGGAATTAGTTAATGGTTATCCATTGCAATTTCTGCCGTCGGCAACCGCAAAACACAATAAAACACAAGGCAGTTTTTATTTTCAATCCAAACTTTCAATGATTCAAAATGGTTCAAATTGTCAATGTGAACTTTTTACAGAATTAGATTGGAAAATTAGCGAAGAAACCGTTTTACGACCAGATTTAATGATTATTTGTGGCAAACCAATAGATGATTATTTAGAATTTCCACCTGTTTTAATTATTGAAATAATTTCTCCAACTTCTATAAAAAGAGATAGAGTTATGAAATTTGAAATTTATAGAGAACAAGGCGTAAAATATAACTTAATGGTTGATTACACAAAAGAAACTGTTGAAATTTTCGAGCTAATAGATAATTATTATAAACAAGTACAAATAACTAAATTTCAAATTGATAAAAATTGTGAAATTGAATATGATTTTGATTCCATTTGGAATTAGAAAAAAGTTATTAATCTAAAATAAAATGAGAATATACAAATTTGGTGGCGCATCGGTTAAAGATGCCGATGGTATAAAAAATGTTTACCAAGTTTTACAAACAGTTGGTTATCAAGATGTTTTATTAGTTGTTTCGGCAATGGGTAAAACTACCAATGATCTTGAAAATGTTGTTTCAGCATATTTTGATAAATCCAATGCTTTGCAATCATCCATTCAAGAGGTAAAAAAATACCACAATCAGATTTTACTAGAATTATTTGACAACGAAAAAAATGATGTTTTTAACGCCGTAAATGAACTTTTTGCAGATTTAGAATATTTTTTAAACCATAATAAATCGCCAAATTATAATTTTATTTACGATCAAATTGTGAGTTTCGGAGAATTAATTTCGACAACAATTTTATCTCATTTTATGAATTTTATGAAAATCGAAACCAATTGGATTGATGTTCGATTGTTCATAAAAACCGATGCGAATTATCGTGATGCTGAGGTTGATTGGGAAATTACACATAAAAACATTTCTCAAAATATTAAACGAAAAATTCTTAATATTACTCAAGGTTTTGTTGGTTCAGACGAAAACGGATTTACAACCACTCTAGGTCGCGAAGGTTCAGATTATACGGCGGCAATTTTTGCCTATTGTCTAAATGCCGAAAGTGTAACCATCTGGAAAGATGTTCCTGGTGTAATGAATGCTGACCCAAGATCATTTGAAAATGCAACTTTACTCAATCAAATTTCTTACCGCGAAGCAATAGAAATGGCGTTTTATGGCGCAAGTGTCATTCACCCAAAAACATTGCAACCATTGCAAAAGAAAGAAATTCCGTTGTTTGTTAAATCATTTTTAAACCCAAAATTGGCAGGAACAAGCGTTTCGAAGGGCAAAGATCTTGAGCCACAAATGCCTTGTTTTATCTTAAAGAAAAATCAATTATTGATATCGCTTTCATCAATAGATTTCTCGTTTATAATAGAAGAAAACATTAGCGAAATATTTGCATTGTTACACAAATTTAAAATAAAAGTCAGTTTGATTCAGAATTCTGCAATAAGTTTTTCGGTTTGTGTCGAAGATAAATTCAATAAATTTTTGGATTTGAAATCGATTTTGTCAAAAAAATTCAAAGTTTCTTACAACGAAAATGTATCTTTATATACAATCAGACATTTTGATGAAAATGCAGCCAAAATTGTCGAAACCGATAAGATTGTTTTGTTAAAACAAATTTCTCGCGAAACAATGCAAGTTGTTGTGAAAGAAAATTAGATTTTGCAAACCCAAAACTATAAAACCATCTAAATCTTTTAGTTGGTTTTTATTGGCATAAACATACTACTTTTGCTAACTTTACGTTATTACAGTTACAATTTATTAAAGTTATACCATTTAGACATAAAAAATAGCCCAAAAACTTTTTTTTTACCAATCCTTCGTCAAAAAATATTCCATAGCAAAGGCTATGTAATATTTTTTATCCTTGTCTTGACCAAAAATAATTAAGTTTTTTTAGGCTTTTTTATAAATCTAAATGTTGAATTGGTTTAAACTTTTTTCAATTGGCTGCAAAATTGTCTTTTTGCCCCAAATTTCAGATTTTTTTTATTCGATAGCGATGCCATACAATAAAAAAAATCCAAAATCTGAAACAAAAATCTTAATTTTTCGCTTCAATCAAAAAAGTTTAAACCACTTCGTTATTAAAAACTTAGAATAAAATATGCTCAAAAAAATCATTTTTTTAATAACAATCTACTTTTGTACTGGACTTTTCGCTCAGCAAATTAAGACGTTTGATGTTTCAAAAAAAATAGCATTTTCCAAAGACACAATCAAGTTAGAAAAAACCAGTATTAATAGCTTTTTGTTTAAAATAACCGATTCCAATTTAACCAAAATTGACAGTTCGTTTTACAAAATAAATTTCTCGAAAGCAACTTTAATATTTAATGAAAATTATAAAAAATCTACCGATTCTATCACGATTAATTATCAAAAATTTCCTGATTATCTAACAAAAGAATATGCTATATATGATAGTAATCGCTTGGTTAGCAACGATTCAGATAAAAAAAATCTATATAAAATTGATGACAATATTACTCAAAAAAGCATACCATTCGATGGGCTCACAACTTCTGGAAGTATAACTCGTGGCGTTTCGGTTGGTAACAATCAAAATTCGGTTGTTAATTCTAATTTAGACCTTCAGATTACTGGAAAATTATCAGATAAACTTAGCATTAAGGGTTCTATTCAAGATAGTAATTTGCCACTTCGAAATGGCGGATATTCTCAAAAACTAACCGAATTTGATCAAATATTTATCGAATTAATGTCTAATAATTGGAATATTCGAGCAGGAGATTTATTCTTAGAAAATCGAAAATCAAAATTTTTGAATTTCAATAAAAAAGTGCAAGGACTTTTTGCAAATATCAATTTTGGTCAACCAGAAAAGAAAACAAATATTTTTGCATCGGCAGCTTTAGTTCGTGGTCAATATGCCAAAAGTAATTTTGTCGGTCAAGAAGGCAATCAAGGACCATATAAATTGCGTGGACAAAATGGCGAGTTGTATATTATTGTTATTCCAGAATCTGAAAGTGTTTATGTTAACGGAATTTTGTTAAAACGTGGCGACAACAACGATTATATAATCGATTATAATGCAGGTGAAATAAAATTCACGTCTCTTTTTGCAATTACTTCCGAAATGAGAATCGCTATTGAATACCAATACACTGATCAAAATTTTACACGTTTCGTCTCGTATACAGGAGCAAATCACGAACAGAAAAATTGGTCGATTGGTGGTTTTTTATATTCAGAAAACGATTTGAAAGAACAATCTTTGCAACAAAATTTATCTGAAAATCAAGTTAATATTCTTAAAAATGCTGGCGATAATCTTAGTTTAATGAATTCGCAATCTGCTTTTTTAGATTCGTATTCTACTAACAAAATTTTGTATAAAAAAATCGAAACTGCTGGAATTTCGTATTTCGAATATTCAAATCTAGAAACCGATATTTTATACAACGTAAAATTTAGTTTGGTTGGCAATAATGCTGGAAATTATATTTTGTCAAATAATAATGCAATCGGAAAAATACATCAATATATTGCCCCAATTGCTGGAATTTTGCAAGGAAATTACGAACCAATTGTCAAGCTTGTTGCGCCAACACAAATTCAAATTGCAACATTTTTAGGAAAATACAATCCGTCAGAAAAAACCAATATCGATTTGGAATTAGGAATTAGTAATAATGATAAAAACACTTTTTCATCGATTGACGACACTGAAAATAAAGGGTTTGCAGCCAAATTGAGTTTTAAACAACGTTTATTTTCCAAAAAATGGAATATTGATGCTTTTACAAATTACCAATTAATTCAAAAAACTTACGCTACAATCGAAAGACTTTTCACGATAGAATTCAATCGAGATTGGAATTTAACAACTTTTTCGGGTAACCAAAGTTATTTTGTCTCAGGTTTGAATTTTGAATTACCAAATGCAGGAAAATTGACATATCAAATAGAAAATCTGAACTTTTCGGATAGTTTTTACGGAAACAGACACATTATAAAAAGTTTATTCAAATTCGAAAAACTTACTTTTCTGAATCAAGGTAGTTTTCTAAAAAGCAATGGAAATTATTCATCAACCAGATTTATAAGAAACCAAACGCAAGCAAAAATTAATATCAAGAAAAATTGGTTTGGAGGCAATTTTAGACTCGAAGACAATAATGAAAAATTGAAATCTAATAATTTACTTTCAAACCTAAGTCAACGGTTTTCAGAGTATGGTGTTTTTATTGGTCGTGGCGATTCGACCAAAGTTTTTGCAGAATTAGGTTATTTAATTAGAATAAACGATAGTTTGCAAAATAATTTTTTGAGACGAGTCAATAAATCGAATTCATTTTATTTGAAATCTAGATTAATTAAATCCGAAAAATCTGAGTTGTCAATTTTTGTAAATTATAGAACTTTAAAATTCGAAAATCCGTTAATTCCAAATCTAAATTCCTTGAATTCAAGATTGTTATTTAATGATCGTTTTTTTAAAGATTTAGTACAATCGACAACCAATTTCGAGACTGTTTCGGGCACAATTGCGCAACAAGAATTTACTTATTTAGAAGTTGCTCCAACGCTTGGAGTTTACACTTGGAACGATTATAATGCCAATAGAATTCAAGAATTGCAAGAATTTGAAATTGCACCATTTAAAGATCAAGCTAAATATGTACGGGTATTTTTGCCCAATCAAATTTTTATTAAAACCCATCAAAACAAGTTTTCACAAAGTTTGATTCTAAATACTAACAATTGGCAAAACGAAAAAGGATTTAAGAAATTGTTATCCTATTTATACAACCAAACTACTTATTCTATTGATCGAAAAATCGAACGAAAAACCGATAATTTTGATTTGAATCCATTTAAAGAATCAAATGAACTATTGGGTTTGAATGCCAATTTTAGAAACAGTTTGGCATACAATCGTGGCAAACAAAATCATTCAGTAACCTATACTTACATAAATAATAAGTCAAAAAATTTGCTTTCAGTTGGAGCATTACAAAACAATATCGATTCACAAGAATTACAATATTCGCATTTAATTCAAAAAACTTGGCTTTTTGATTTAGATACAAAAATTATAAAAACCGAAACAAAATCTGAGAATTATTCAACAAGAAATTTCGAAATAGCTTCCAAATTTTTTGCGTCCAAGGTTTCCTATTTGTTTAATGCCAATGCAAGTTTAGATGTTTTCTGCGAATTTCAAGACAAAAAAAATACTATTGGAGATTTAGAAACTTTGAAACAAACAAAATTCGGAACTTCTTTTAATTATTCAAATGATAAAAAATTTACAGCAAATGGCGAATTTTCATTTATAAATAATGAGTTCAATGGCGATGAGTTGTCGCCAGTTGCTTTTCAAATGTTAGAAGGTTTGCAATCAGGCAAAAACTTAACTTGGCGATTGTTTTTGCAAAAAAACTTAACACAATATTTAGATTTAAACATTAATTATCAAGGGCGAAAAAGCGAGGTAAACGAAACTATTCATACAGGAAATGTTCAATTGAGAGCTTTTTTCTAGCATTTCGTCGAGAATAGTGATTTTTTTGTTAAAATATAGTTGTGCTATTTACATTATTACTACTTTTATTTTTTAAATCAAATTCTAAAATAATTCAAATTATGAAAAAGTTATTATTATTGTGTATGTTATTTGTTTTTTCAAATAGCTTTTATGCACAAGAAACAGCAACAAAACCTAAGAAAACTAAAGCAAAATCAGAAAAATTAGACAAATCGAAAGCTCCAAAAGACAACGATGCTGCCGCAAAGAAAGCCACGAAAGATGCTGAAAAAGCAGCGAAAAAAGAGGCCGCGGAAGCAAAAAAAGCAGAAGCCAAAGTAAAACGCGATGCCAAAAAAGCTGAAAAAGATGCAACCAAAGCTGGCGCAAGTGCAGATGCTGATAAAGAAGCTAAAAAAGCCGAAGCCAAAGCAAAACGCGATGCAAAAAAAGCTGAAAAAGATGCAAATAAGGTTGGCGCAAGTGCAGATGCTGATAAAGAAGCCAAAAAAACAGAAGCTAAAGCTAAACGCGATGCCAAAAAAGCTGAAAAAGACGCAAATAAGGTTGGTGCAAGTGCAGATGCTGATAAAGAAGCCAAAAAAGCGGAAGCAAAAGCAAAACGCGATGCTAAAAAAGCTGAAAAAGATGCAGAAGCAAAAACAACAACAACTCCTGCCAAAAAAGAAGCTAAAAAAGTTGTTAAAGAAAAAGAATCTAACGAAAAAGCTCCAAAAACTGCTGATAAAATAACTGGAGAATACAACGGTAAAAAAGTTTACACAGGACCACGTGGTGGCAGATATTACATTAATTCTAACGGAAATAAAACTTATATTTCTGACGATAAATAAAATATCGATTTTAATAAAATAAACGCATTCGAGAAATCGAGTGCGTTTTTTTGTGGAGAATAACTAAATTTTTAAATTTGTTTGGATTACTGTTTTTTATGTAAGATAATTTTAACAACAATCCTTTTAAAAAATAATTTATAGTATTTTT
>JAYVBR010000010.1:0-4787 GCA_043750395.1 Bacteroidota bacterium
TTAGGATACAATTTAGCCCAAGAAATTTTGAATAACGGTGGAATTGAATTGATGAAAAATATTAAGGAAAGTTTAAAGAAATAATTTTTAAATGTGAAAAAGCTGTTTCACATTTAAAAATTTTAAAAGTGACTCAAGCTGTTCACTTTTATAAACAGAAAAAAAATGGAAACCCAAATCAGCATATTATCCACCAAAACATTATCCGATGAACAAAGGCAAGTTTTTCTTGATGCCAATATTGACTTATTGGAACAAGATTTTATAGCAATCGAAAATAATAATTTTGAATTGAACAACATCAATCAAAATCTAATTTTTAGCAGTCAAAATGCAGTTTCAAGTTTGATAGAACAAACCGATTTTGAAAATTTAAAATCTAAAAATTGTTTTTGTGTTGGTATAAAAACCAAAGAATTGTTAGAACAAAACGGTTTTAAAGTCGATGTTTATATGGATTACGCCTCAGAACTAGCTGAAATTATTACCTTAATTTATAACAAAGAAAGTTTTACTTTTTTTAGCGGAAACCTGCGAAAAGAAACTTTGCCAAAAGCACTCAAAAATGCTGGAATTCAATTTAACGAAATAGAGGTTTATCAGACTAAATTATCACCTTTCAAGATTTCTAAAGAAGAGAAGTTTGATGGAATTATATTTTTTAGTCCATCAGGTGTAGAAAGTTATTTGAAAGACAACAAAATAAAAACCGAAACTTGTTTTTGCATTGGCGAGACAACAGCAAGTTCGTTGGAGAAAATCACAAAAAATTTAATAATTGCCGAAATTCCGACAATCGAAGAAGTTATCGAAGAAGTTATCGAATATTATAGCACCTAACTCCCAAAAGGGAAATTTAAAATACTAAAAAAAATAAAAAATATTTCAAATGAATAATTTAGAAACACAAATTCCCCATTTGGGGGTTAGCGGGCTTAAAAACGACTTATTTCTTAGAGCTCTAAAAGGCGAAACCGTTCAAAGACCACCAGTTTGGATGATGCGTCAAGCAGGAAGATATTTACCAGAATTCATCGCTTTGCGTGATAAATATGATTTTTTCACTCGTTGTCAAACGCCAGAATTGGCTTCGGAAATCACGGTACAACCTATTCGCAGAATTGATCCAGATGCAGCGATTTTGTTTTCGGATATTCTCGTTGTGCCACAAGCTATGGGAATTGAAGTCTTGATGAAAGAAAATGTTGGTCCGTTTTTGCCAAACCCAATTCGTACCATTCAAGATGTTGAAAGAGTCATTGTTCCAGATGTTCACGAAACGTTAGGTTATGTTTTTGATGCAATTAAGATGACCAAAGAAATGCTCAATGACGAAGTGCCGTTAATCGGTTTTGCTGGTTCGCCGTGGACAATTATGTGTTATGCTGTCGAAGGAAAAGGTTCTAAAAGTTTTGACATGGCCAAAGGATTTTGTTTTTCAAACCCTATTGCTGCACACGTTTTATTGCAAAAAATAACCGACACAACTATTGCTTATTTAGTAGAAAAAGTAAAAGCAGGTTGCAACGCCATTCAGATTTTTGATTCTTGGGGCGGAATGTTGTCGCCAGTTGATTATCAAGAATTTTCGTGGAAATATATTAACCAAATTATCGAGGCTTTGGCTGATATAACGCCAGTAATTGTTTTCGGAAAAGGTTGTTGGTTTGCGTTAAACGAAATGGGAAAAAGTAAAGCATCAGCTCTAGGAGTTGATTGGACTTGTTCGCCACGAAATGCTCGATATTTATCAGGTGGAAACATCACTTTGCAAGGAAATTTTGATCCGTCGAGATTACTTTCGCCAATTCCAACCATTAAAAAAATGGTACACGAAATGATTGACGAATTCGGAAAAGACAAATACATCGTGAATCTCGGTCACGGAATTTTACCTAATATTCCAGTTGATCACGCCAAGGCTTTTGTTGATGCTGTTAAGGAGTATTCAAAATAAATGACTTTTAACAACAATACTATTTTAAAGTCTGCATCTTATTTCACAGAAACAGGATTTCAGGCTTTCTATGCAACGCAGTTTTTATTAGTTTGGATGCATCCTGAAAAATACAGTGTTAGTTTAATAAACGATTTGAGTATTTTAATAATATTTGAATTTATTATGGTTCACTCTGGTGTTTTTATGACTGCATTACCAAAAAAAATTTCACTTTTTGTTTTTGTTCCTTTTTACGGATTATTTGCTTTTGGTTTTAACGCATCAGTAATAGACACAAATATTTTTTACATATACCTATCGACTGTTTTTAGTAGGATGTTATTTGCTTTTGCAGATGTAAGTGAAGAAACTCGTATGCAACAATTAGGAAAATCGGCTGTAAAATGTGCTTTTTATTTTTTTTTAATGTTTACTGTTGCATTTGGTCATTTTTTTATTCCAGAACTTGGTCTAACTCAAGAATATTTACAAAATTCGAATTATTTTAGTGTTGTAAAATCAAGTGGTTTGTTTATAGAAAAACCTTATATTCCAATGTGTATGGGTTTTCTTTATTATTTAATTCCTGTTTTATATTTTTTTTACGTAGTTTATAAAAATATAAAAACCGCAAAAGAACAAATTATAAATTAATGCTTAATTTTGTATAATATTACTTTATAAATAATAAAGTATACCAATACATACAACAACTTCTAGAACAAATCGTTTAACTTATGACCAAAGAAACCGCTATAAAATTATTCGAGCAAAAACAAATTCGTTCTCTTTGGAGTGAAGAGGAAGAAAAATGGTATTTCTCTATTATTGATGTTATTGTTGTTCTCACAGATCAACAAAATTATCAAATAGCAAGAAAATATTGGAACAAACTTAAAGAACGTTTAATTAAAGAAGGAAATCAAACGGTGTCAAATTGTCACCAGTTGAAAATGGAAGCGGCTGATGGAAAAATGCGACTAACAGACGTAGCAGATACCGAACAATTATTTCGATTAATCCAATCGGTGCCATCAAAAAAAGCAGAGCCGTTTAAACTTTGGTTGGCACAAGTTGGTCGCGAACGCATTGATGAAATCGAAGATCCAGAACTTGGTTTTGACAGATTAATGGAAACCTATCTAAAAAAAGGATATTCTAAAGAATGGGTAAATCAACGTCTCAAAAGTATTGAAGTAAGAAAAGAACTTACTAACGAATGGGACAATCGAGGAGTTAAAAAAGGTAAGGAATATGCAATTCTTACCGACGAAATAACAAAAGCTTGGAGTGGATTATCTGTAAAAGAATATAAAAATCACAAAGATTTAAAAAAAGAAAACTTGCGTGACAATATGAGTAACCTTGAATTAGTACTCAATATGTTAGCCGAAGCCACTACTACTGAAATCAGCAAAGAAAAAAAACCTAAAACCTTTACTGAAAATAAAAAAATTGCCAAACAAGGAGGAACAATTGCTGGAAATACCAGAAAAGAAATCGAGTCGAAAACAGGTAAAAAAATAGTCAATTCTTTAAAAGCATCTGATTTTTTAGAAAATAAGAAAAAGTTAGAATTATGAAAAATAAATTCTACCAATACATACTTCAACTCCAAGACCAAATCGTTGCTGGTTTGGAAACCGTTGAAACCAAAGCCAAATTTCGTGAAGACATTTGGACTCGACCAGAAGGTGGTGGTGGACGAACGCGAGTTATCGAAAATGGTAATGTAATCGAAAAAGGTGGCGTAAACATTTCTGCAGTTCACGGTAAATTGCCCGAAGCAATGCAAAAAATGTTCAATGTTGGCGAAGCCGATTTTTTTGCTTGTGGATTGAGTTTAGTTATTCATCCAAAAAATCCAATGGCACCGACTGTTCACGCCAATTGGCGGTATTTCGAAATGTATGACGATATTGGAAATATTATAAATGCTTGGTTTGGCGGCGGACAAGACTTAACACCTTATTATTTATTTGAAGAAGATGCGATTCATTTTCATCAAACTTGTAAAAAGGCTTGCGATAAACATAATGTTGATTTTTATCCAAAATTTAAAAAGCAATGCGACGATTATTTTTGGAATGCACATAGAAACGAAGCACGCGGAATTGGAGGATTATTTTTTGATTATTGTAAAGAAACTGATGCAATGTCTATGGAAAATTGGTTTAACTTTGTGTCCGAAGTTGGAAATAGTTTTCTTGATGCATACATTCCAATATTAGAACGAAGAATAGATTTGCCATTTACCGAAGTACAAAAAACGTGGCAAGAAATTCGACGTGGTCGTTATGTAGAATTCAATTTGGTTCACGATAAAGGCACATTATTTGGACTAAAAACCAACGGTCGAATCGAAAGTATATTGATGTCGTTGCCCCCAAAAGTTCAATGGGTTTATGACCATCATCCCGAAAAAGGAAGCGAAGAACAAGAATTAATTCAAGTTTTGGAAAAACCAAGAAATTGGATAGCCCCCTAACCCCCGAAGGGGGAATTCGCAACGCAACAAATTTATATTGAATAATTAAAAACCTATTTACCCCAATAGGATTTCCCCCTTCGGGGGTTAGGGGACTTAATTATGTTACAAAGAAACCGCCGTTTACGTACCAACGAATCTATCAGAAGTTTGGTTCGTGAAACCATTTTGCATCCAAATGATTTTATAGTTCCATTATTTGTTGTGGAAGGTTCGAACGTGAAAGAAGAAATTCCGTCGATGCCAAATTATTTCCGAATGAGTTTGGACAATATCGAAAAAGAAATTCGGGAACTTTGGAAATTAGGATTAAAATCTGTTTTGTTATTCGTAAAAGTTCCTGACAACTTGAAAGATAAC
>JAYVBR010000011.1:0-4785 GCA_043750395.1 Bacteroidota bacterium
ATTATCAAAACTAGATAAATTATTCGTTAAATCGCAAGAGATTTTCGACAATCTCAATTCGACAATTCAAAGATTAGAACCTGCAAAAATTTTCTTGAACCAATCGGAATTCATCAAAAAAGCATTAGATTTTTCGATTATCGAATTATCGAAACCAACTTTTCGAACCAAAAAAACATTTGAATTTTTTATTCAACCGCAACCATCTTTCAACAAACAATTCGATTTGTTATTGAACAATTTGAGCGACAATCATTTTAATGGGTACAAAAATTATCTTTTTTGTTCTAACGATGCGCAAGCAAAACGTTTTCACGATATTTTTGAATCGCTTGACGAAGAAAACTCCGAAAGCATTCGCAAACAATATGCAACCATAACTTTGCCGATTTATCAAGGATTTATAGACGAAGAAAATCAAATTGCTTGTTACACCGATCATCAAATTTTTGAGCGTTATCATAAATTCAACATCAAAAATAACGTTTCCAAAAAGCAAAACATCACTTTAAAAGAGTTGACAACGCTTGTAGTTGGCGATTACGTAACGCATATTGATCACGGAATTGGAAAATTTGGCGGCTTACAAAAAATTCAAGTCGAAGGCAAAACCCAAGAAGCCATCAAGTTGGTTTATGCTGATAATGACATTGTTTATGTTAGCATTCACTCATTATATAAAATTTCTAAATACAACGGTAAAGACGGAACGCCACCAAAAATTTATAAGTTAGGTTCGAACGCTTGGAAAGTTCTTAAACAAAAAACCAAAGCTAGAGTCAAACATATTGCTTTTAATTTAATTCAATTATACGCCAAGCGAAAACTCGAAAAAGGTTTCCAATTTGCCAAAGACAGTTATTTGCAAGCCGAGCTTGAAAGCAGTTTCATATACGAAGATACACCAGACCAAACCAAGTCAACACAAGAAGTCAAAGCCGATATGGAAAGCGACAAGCCTATGGACAGGCTGGTTTGTGGCGATGTTGGTTTCGGAAAAACCGAGGTTGCCATTCGTGCCGCTTTCAAAGCAGTTGACAATTCTAAACAAGTCGCAATTTTGGTTCCAACGACCATTTTGGCATACCAACATTACAGAACTTTCACCGAAAGATTAAAAGATATGCCGGTTTCGATTGGTTATTTAAACCGTTTTCGAACCGCCAAACAAAAAGCAGAAACGTTGAAAGATTTAGCCGATGGAAAGTTAGATATTGTCATTGGAACACATCAATTAGTGAACAAAAATGTAGTTTTTAAAGATTTAGGATTACTAATTGTTGACGAAGAACAAAAATTTGGTGTTAACGTAAAAGACAAACTCAAAACCATTGCTGCTAATATCGACACGCTGACTTTAACGGCAACACCTATTCCGAGAACTTTGCAATTTTCGTTGATGGCTGCAAGAGATTTATCGGTAATTACAACGCCACCACCAAATCGATATCCAATAGAAACTAATGTTGTACAATTTTCTGAAGAATTAATTCGTGATGCGATTTCGTATGAAATTCAGCGTAACGGACAAGTTTTTTTCATCAATAATCGAATAGAAAATATCAAGGAATTTGCAGGAATGATTCAAAGATTGGTGCCTGATGCACGAGTAGGAATTGGTCACGGTCAAATGGAAGGCGCAAAACTCGAAGAATTAATGTTGGCATTTATGAATGGTGAATTCGATGTTTTGGTAGCAACAACCATCATAGAATCTGGACTTGATGTTCCAAATGCGAATACGATTTTTATCAATAATGCTAATAATTTTGGACTTTCAGATTTGCATCAAATGCGTGGGCGAGTTGGTCGAAGCAATAAAAAAGCGTTTTGTTATTTTATTTGTCCGCCATATTCGGTGATGACTGATGATGCCAGAAAACGAATTTCGGCTTTAGAACAATTTTCAGAACTTGGTTCGGGTTTCAATATTGCTATGAAAGATTTAGAAATTCGGGGCGCAGGTGACTTGCTAGGTGGCGAACAATCTGGTTTTATTAACGAAATTGGTTTTGATACGTACCAAAAAATTATGAACGAAGCCATCGATGAACTCAAAGAAAATGAGTTTGCCGAATTGTATGAAAACGAACCCAATCAGCCAGAAAAAGTCTATGTCAAAGATTTACAAATCGATACCGATTTCGAGTTGTTGTTTTCTGACGAATACATTAACAACATTTCTGAACGTTTGAAATTGTACAACGAATTGAGTTTAATAACGACCGAAGATGATTTATTGCTTTTCGAAAACAAATTAATCGACCGTTTTGGACCTTTGCCAAAGCAAGCCATTTCGTTATTAAACAGCATTAAAATAAAATGGATTGCCACAAAACTCGGCATCGAAAAACTGATAATGAAGCAAGGCAAAATGATTTGTTATTTTGTTTCCGACCAACAAAGCAGTTATTACAACTCGCCACAATTTATGAAAGTACTGCAATTTGTTCAAAAAAACGGCAACATTTGCAGAATGAAAGAAAAGCAAACTCCAGCAGGTTTGAGGCTTTTATTGACTTTTGAAAATGCAAAATCGATTAATAAATGTTTGGGTTTTATGGAGATGTTTTAATTTTATAACAAAAAAAGCCAAACCAATTTCTTGATTTGACTTTCCAAAAAAAAAAACTTATTTTTAATTGTCTCTTAATGCGTGAACTGATCCGGTTATTGTATGAACAACCGATGAAGTGTCGGTATATGTACCATTAAAAGTTAAATCGACATAAGCACCAACTGCTCCAAAATTATTCAAATTGAAAGCTATTGTATTTGGTGTTGAGTTACTTACAAAACTTGTTCCTACTAAAAATGGACCTTCTAAAGTAAATCCATTTGCTGTTGTATAGCTTCCTGGAGTTATAGTATTTCCTTGCAGATAAAAGCCAAGTCCTCCAGCTGGAGTTTGATTGCCACCAGAAAGATAAAAAGATGTTCCTTGAGAAGTTGCTTTAACATTTACAATAATATTGTTTACAATTCCACTATCTATTTGATAGGTAATGTATTCTGCAACTGCTGTACAAGCTGTTATGTTACCTAAAATCGTGTTTGTTCCAGTAAATGCGCTATTGATTATTCCAGTTGTTTGCAAATTATCATAATCATAACCTTGCAAAGTGAATGTCGATGAAGTTGAACAAACCAAAGTATTAAAACTAAAAGCACCATTTGTAACTAAAACTGCTTGTGGCTGTCCGCCATAAACCATTTGAATATAACCATTTGTAACATTAGTATTATTACATTTTAAGAGCGTTCCTGTAACAAGTGAGTTTGCACTTAAGCCAGATGAAATTACGATATTAGGCAAAGTTGTTGAAGAGCCAACGGCTGATGCCGTTTGCGGTTGAGTTAAAATTAAAACACCACAAGTGTCATAAACTTTTACATCAAATGCTAAATTTGCTGGAATAACACCACTAACTAAACCTAAAGAATTAGTATATCCTTGTGCAGCATAAGTATATCCTGAAGGCAAAATATCTACCCGAATATTGGTTAATGGAATATTAGAGCTATTTACAACTTTAATATTTAAAGTTGCTTGAGCATAAGGATAATCGCAATTCCACCAAGAAAAATGACTTACTGTACCTTTGTAAACATTTCCGACTTTGGTTGCAGTTCCATCTTCTATCCAATAACCCGCAGTTTGGTCAAAATGCCAAAGTGGAATAGTTGCCGAAGCCGATGCTAATTGAGTTGAAGTGATTGGCATTTCGATTTGTGCAGGATTAACTATTTGTAGTTTTTGTCCGCCAGAACCTAATAAAACAACATCAATCATTCCAAATGTATTCAGTACTTGCGCTTGACCTGCTGTATTTTGTGCCAAAAGCATTCCTGGCATTTTTTTACTAACGTTTGGGTCAGCTGGATCTAAATGTTTTAAAACTACGCTAACTGCACCAGAATAGGCTGTCCCTGTATCGGATTTGAATGTTCCATCGAAAACAACTTTTGTTCCGTTTGCCAAAGTTACAGTCGATGCTGCTCCTGAATTGATTGTTTGATTAGGTGTACTTGAAAGTAACATAATTTTCACATTATTGGATCCTGTTGTTGGCACCAGTGATCGAGAACCTTCAAGAAAACCAGTTTTAGTTGCGGTTACATAAGCCATTTTTTCGTTTACCGAAGCGTTTTTAATAATAAAAATTCCATTTGCATCGGTTTGTTTGGTTGTACTTCCGATTTTTACAGCTGCACCCGAAATTGGGTTGTTGCTTTCGTCGATAATTTGTCCAATAAAATCTCTAGTAATTGTTGCACCGAGATTTAATGTTCCCCCAGATACTGGATTTGTAGTTGGAATTTCGATAACTGGTTCGTCGTCATTTGTACTACAATTTGTAAAGCAAATCAATGCTATGAATGTTACGATAATAAGTTTTAAATTGTTCATAATTTTATAATTTTAGAGTTATTTAAAGTATATCAATTTTGGTTTGGAATTGTTACCCTTGTTTTGAATTGTTTTTAAAAAAAGCCAGACCTTTAGAAGCATCTGACTTTTTAAAAAACAAACAAACTACTGAAAAATAAAGTTTTGGGAAATCTATAATTTTATTAATTTTAATTATTACAAGGACATTTTGAGTCAAAAATTTCGACATCGCCTATTCCGCCTTTTTCATTTAAAGTATTTATTGGATCTAGATACAAATCATTTGAAGCATTTATTGATAATGTAGGACTATTACCAGAACTGCTCATACCCTGAATTCCATAAATATATGGTGGATTACCTGTTGGCTTCAAGAAATTACCTGTTGCCCA
>JAYVBR010000012.1:0-4782 GCA_043750395.1 Bacteroidota bacterium
TTTCTTTCGCACGAAATTATTGTAATTGATAAAATTAATCCTAATAATATATTTTTAAAAGTATGTGAATTTTTCATTTGTAAATTTTATTAAAAGTTAAAAACTAATCCGCCATAAACGCCAGTTGCTACTCCAAGATTTCTGCCTGACAAATACTTATTTGCGCCAGCGGTCAAACCTAAATGTTTGGTAAAAGGCACATAAGCATTTAAACCTAATCTTGTGTAATTGACTTTGGTCGCAGGAAAAAATCCTTCGAAACCTGGTTGCAAAATATCAACTCCAGCACTTGAATTTAATTGTGTCGCAAAAAATGCATCGACATAAAAACGTTTAGCAGCAAAACCCAATTTCCATTCTGAAGTTAAAGCATTTGGTACTTGATTATTCTTGAAAGTATTTCCGATTTGCGCGCTTCCGAAAAAACCTGATTTGTTTTTATACATCATTATTCCCGAAAAATTTAGTTTTCTGGCTTCGTCTCCAATTGCGATTATTGATTGAAAACCCTCGTCGGCTTTGTATCCCATTGGCAATTCTATTCCGAAAACTCCAATAAAATCTATTTGATTGTTGCCAGAAACATAAGAACCAAAATTGTATTTAGCATAAATTTTTAAATCTTGCAAACCCGCACGTTTGTTTTCGAAACCCAAATCTTTTAAGCTCGATTCGGTTGCGTTTCCTGTTGCGGTAATATAAGGTAAATTGACTACAACATTAAAATTGTTGGTTACACCATATTCTGCATATAAAGATTGACTTGCAATTTTGACATCTCTAAATATAGGAACTGCATCGTTTTTAGAAGGAACAAAATAGACTTCATCGTATTTTTCGCTTGCATAAGAAATGACAACCGATGCTTGTCCTTTTTGTTTCATAAACCCTGAAACTGGACTTTGAGAAAAAATTAGTGTTGGAATTAAAATCAATAAATAAGATAATAATCTGTTTTTCATTTGTTTAAGCTTTTAATGATTAGCTAAACAAATAAAAGAATAAAAACAATACCATACAAATATTTCTTACAAAAAAGCCTTACTGAAATTCAGAAAGGCTTTTCTAACAAAACAAAACAAAAATGAAATTTTTATAACATAACTCTATCTATTATATGAACTACACCATTTGTAGTTTGAATATCTGGAATAAACATGTTCGCAGGAATTGTAGCTGTTGGTCCTTTAACTGTTAAAATACCATTGTTGAAAGCACCAAGAATTAAATTTGTAGAATTTAGATTTGGCAAATTTCCAGTATTCATCTCTGAAGTGAACATTCCACCACCAACAACGTGATTGAATAAAACAGCTTTTACGGTTGCAACTGGAATTCTTTCAACATCGGCTGGTTTTGTGAAAGCTGGCAATTCTAGTAATTTCCCTAAGTCAATAAAAGCTTGATCAGAAGGTGCGAAAACAGTAAGAGATGGCGAGGTTGCTAAAGCATTAACGATACCAACTTCGGGCATTAATCTTTCTACATATAATACTGCTGCCAATAAATAAGTCAATTCTGGTTTTACAAAAACTTTTCCAGTAGCAACAGCAATTGTAGAGTTTACGATATTAGCACCGCTGGCTAATAAGACTTTATCGATTCCGTGAACAGTTCCATTTATAGCTGACGCATCATTTAATATTATTTTAGAACCATTAATATATTTATCGTTACCACGAATAATAAATCTTTTAGTTGGGCCAAGAAGAGAACCCACTGGAGAAGCTGGTACAAATGAACCACTGTTTAAATTGCCATTAGAAACTGCATATTTTAAAGTGCTTTCTAAAAAAGTTTGGTCCAAAAGTGATAAATTATCAGAATCTAATCCTAGTTTTGCAAATGCGTCATTTGTTGGAGCAAAAACTGTATAATTTCCAGACGGATCTGATGAATTATAATTGCTTAATACTCCGGCTAATCCTCCTTTTATTGCTGCGGTTTCAAGAATACTAAAATCAGGATTAAGTACCGCAATTTTGGCAATTGATGGTTTAACATCCTCGTAACTTGAATTTCTTTCGCAAGAAATAATTGATAATGATGCAATTACTGCTAAAACTATTTTATTGAATGTATTTGTATTTTTCATTGTTTGAATATTTATTTTTTATTAATTAGAAATTTAAGACTAGTCCACCATAAAAACCAGTTGCTTTTCCGATATTTCTACCTGAAATGTAAGAATTTGCACCAGCCGTTAAACCAATCATTTTAGTAAATGGAACATAAGCGTTTAGTCCAACTCGAGTATAATTGACTTTGGTTGCTGGAAAAAACCCTTCGAAACCTGGTTGCAAAATATCAACACCTGAACTTGAATTTAGTTGCGTTGCAAAAAATGAATCAACATAAAAACGTTTTGCTGCGAAACCAATTTTCCATTCTGATGTCAACGCGTTTGGAACCTCGGTGCCTTTAAAAGTATTTCCGATTTGTCCGCTTGCAAAAAAACCAGATTGATTTTTGAACATTAAAATTCCTGAAATATTTAATTTTGTAGATTGATCACCAATGGCTATTATCGATTGTAAACCTTCGTTGGCTTTATATCCTAATGGCAATTCCAACCCAACGACACCAATAAAATCTAATTGATTTTTACCAGAAACATAAGAATGAAAATTATATTTAGAATAAATTTTTAAATCTTGTAAACCTGAACGTTTATTTTCGAAACTTAAATCTTTTAATGTAGCTTCGCTTGCATTTCCCGTTGCTGTAATAAAAGGAACATTTAGCACTATGTTAAAATTGTTGGTAACGCCATATTCAGCATATAAAGACTGACTTGCAATTTTCACATCATTAAAAACTGGAACAGCATCGTTAAGGCTTGGCACAAAATAAACTTTGTCATATTTTTCGGAAGCATACGAAACAACAACCGAACCTTGACCTTTTTGTTTCATAAATCCAGAAACTGGACTTTGCGCCATAACTAATCCTGGCAATACTACACATAAACTTGTAATAAATTTGTTTTTCATTTTTTAATGATTTAATATTGATACTATTTTGATATACGAGTAAAAATTTATATTGGATTTAAAATCGTTGTACTATTTTTTTACTCGTTTCTGAAATCAATTACGATATAAAAACTATTTTGGTTTTTATAAAAATGAAAAAAAAATGTTTCATTTTAAAACCATCGTCAGTAATTATTCGTAAATAATTTTATACAGTTTTAAAAAAAAGAATTGTCAGTTTTATTAACATTCAAGACTTATATAATATGCTTACATTTATTAAAATAAAAATCAGTTTGGTAATTTTAATGGTATTAGGTTTTTCAAATTTATTTGGACAATCAAAAACTTATATTAAAAACTATTTTGAAAATGGACAAATCGAATCAGAAGGACGGATTCAAGACGATCAAAAAGTTGATTATTGGTTTTATTATTATGAAAATGGAAGTAAAAAGGAAGAAGGTCATTATGTAAATAATAAAAAAACAAAATGGTGGCTTTCGTATGATGATAATGCAACTCTTCAAAAAAAATGTCAATTTTATAACGATAAACTCGATGGATTAGTTATAATTTACAAAAACGGTAGTATTATTCGTGCAGAAAAATACAAAATGAATATGAAAATAAAACAATGGGAAACCATTTCTGCTTTTAGAAAAGACAATACTTTAACTTCATTATGAGTTCAATAATTGTTATAATTCCTGCATTTAATGAAGAAAAAGCTATTGCAAATGTCATCAATGAAATTCCAGATTATGTTTCAGAAATAATTGTAATTAGCAACAATTCGACCGATAAAACCATCGAAGTTGCAACAAATGCTGGTGCAACAGTTTTATCAGAAAATCGAAAAGGTTATGGCATCGCTTGCTTAAAAGGAATGGAATACATTGCAAATCGCGACAAAAAACCCGAAATTATCGTTTTTTTAGATGGTGATTATTCAGATTTTCCCGAAGAATTGACTCAAATTGTAGAACCAATAATTACACAAAACATAGATTTTGTAATTGGAGCAAGAGTTTCTAATTTAAGAGAAAAAGGATCGATGACTCCACAACAAGTTTTTGGGAATTGGCTAGCAACTTTTTTAATGAAATTATTTTTTAAAGCCAAATTTTCTGATCTTGGACCTTTTCGAGCCATCAAATACGACCAACTTCTAAAATTAGAAATGGAAGATAAAACCTATGGTTGGACGGTCGAAATGCAACTAAAAGTGCTCAAACAAAAAATGACTTACGTCGAAATTCCTGTTAGATATAAAAACCGAATTGGTATTTCTAAAGTTTCAGGAACTGTTAAAGGAACCATTATGGCTGGAATTAAAATTATTGGTTGGATTCTTAAATATTCTTTCAAATAAAGTTTAACCACATAGAAACATAGATTTCAAAAATTTAAAAAAATGACTCAAAAATATCTAGACGAATTGACTTTTGAAATCTCCTAAGGGAATAATGATAAATTTCAATTGTTTTAATATTTTCAAAGAAGGTCAAAAAACATATGTGAATGAATACTTTAAATATTTACCAAAAGAATAAATCTATGTTTCTTTGTGGTAAAAAACTATTAAAATAAAAATGTTACTAACTTTATCTTACATAATTCTCTTTTTTTACGGATTTTCAATAATGCTAATTTTCTTTTATAGTTTAGCTCAATTGAACTTGTTGTTTAATTATCTAAAAAGTAAAAAGAACAAACCTTTAATCGAAAAATTAAATTTCTTGAATGAAAATGAAATTCCGTTTGTTACGATTCAGTTGCCTATTTACAACGAAAAATATGTAAT
>JAYVBR010000013.1:0-2043 GCA_043750395.1 Bacteroidota bacterium
TTAAAACGGCTGTTGATGCTCGTTAAACTAAAACCGTTTTCTTTGTCCCATTTTGGCAAATTGTCAACTATTTGTTTAAAAAGTTCTATTGTGTCGCCGTCGCCTTTTATCTTTTCAATTTTAACTATAATTGCTTTTAGTGCCTTTCCGTCTTTGCCCTCAAAACTGTATTTAACGCCAGTTTCTAACTGGTATTTGTCCATAAAATGAGTGACACAATCTTTGTAATATTCTATTTTTTGGTTCATTTTAATAAGTATTTAATTGGCTTAGTGTGTACAAAATTTTTCGAGATTTCTATGGCTTCCTTTCGAGTACGGTTTTCAATCTCGAAAATATTTTCTTGTTTGGTATATCTTACGTGTCTTCGTTTGCCTATTTTCATATTTTTCATTTAACAATCGGTTTTAGGTTTAGACATTTGTTTTCCACAATCTTGGCAAAATATGGCGGTTGTTTCGCAGGTTACTACCGAACTAATAACTCGCATAACGCAGTTGTTGTGGTCGCATTTATTGGGTTTCTTGCCGTTGGCGGATGTGAGGTTAGCCATTACAAATTACTTTGTACAATGTCAATTATTACCACATCATTATCAAAATCGGTACATACAGTTACAACTTTATACTTTTTTTCATTCAGTATGATATACTCGCCTTGCTTTGGCAGAAATGGACTTGCAAATTCGATTGCAGTTTCATTTTTGAAGTTGGTTATAAATCTTTTTAATATCATTTTCGATTAATTATTAGTTATGTTCGGCATTCCACGCTCATTAAAAAAAGCCTTTGTTCCTGCTGTTTGTGCTGATTTAGCATTGCTACGCTCTAAGGCTCTAAATTGGTTTATAACCAGTTCTAACTCGTCTAAATTGCAGATATTCAATGATTTTTTTACAAAGCTTGAGTGCAACATAAAATGATTGAATGTGTCCCAGTCGTTGGGTTGTTTTATTCCAGTTCTGGTAGCGATGGTTAGAATTGTCGAACGCCGCAACCGTTTGGCATCGTCTAATTGCTGTTTTTGGGCGTTTACTTCACTTTTTAGAGACTCGCACAATTCCTGCAACTCATCGGCTTGTAATTCTTTTGATGTTTGGGTTCTGCCCGAAGTCCAAGCATTGATGCGTTGGTGTCGTTGTGGTTCTGCAATGCCTAACTTGCCGAACAGGGTTTGTAATTGTTTTATTGTTGCCATTTGTTTGTGTTTTATAATTGTTCTATTTTTTTTGTCGCATCACATCCTTTTTCAAAACCTAATTCAAAAGCATCGTCGTGAATTTTTTGTAAATAATTTTGACTATCAACAATTACTTTTAGATTTTGAGACATTGTTGCATTTGGAGGTAGTTGCATTTGCTTTATAAACTCATCGAGAGTGCTAACTTTATTAAATTCAGGAGTTTTTGTATTTGCCATTTGTTTGTGTTTTAAAATTTGTTCCCGAGGCAGGATTCGAACCTACACACATCAAGTGATCCACTCTTTATCTCGGGAGACCAACTAACCTAACCTTGTTTTAATTGACGAATTCTAAACCGCCATAATTCGATTACTTCGATAATGAATTTTAGGACTCGCATTACAAACTTGAAAATTGAAGGTTAATGCTTTCCCATTCGTTGTTGTCGTTTCTAGTTTCAAACTTGATATAGTCTTTGGAATGGTTGTAACTGTAACTTTCTTTTAAAAGTTCGATACCACGTTTCCAGTTTTCGTCTTGAAATCTGTTTTCCATTGCGTAGAGTTTTTGAACCAGATTAACATCTAGTTCGCCTTTTTTACGTTCTAAAAGTGACATAACTAAATCTTTAGTATCCACATCATTCTCAAACTTTGAGTTTACAAAATCAATGATATGTTTTTCTGCTTGGTTGCTTCGTTCGTCAAAAGTTCCTTTGCCTTGTCTTTTGTAATGCACTCTATAAATGCCGTGTTCTATCTTAAAATTACCTTTGTCATCGGCGTGTCGTGAACTGTATTCTTTGAGCATTTCATAAATCGTTTGCATATCTGAAAACGCTTCTGTTTTAAAAGTTTTTAA
>JAYVBR010000014.1:0-2042 GCA_043750395.1 Bacteroidota bacterium
TGAGCGCGCCGCAGGAAATAAAATCGACACCGGTTTGTGCAATGGCTAATATTGATGCCAGGTTTACGCCACCCGATGCTTCCAGCTGTAATTGTTTATGGGTGATGGCGACGGCCTGGCGTAATAAAACCAGATTAAAATTATCCAGCAAAACACGTTCGACTTTTTCTGTTATGGCCTGTTGCAGCTGGTCAAGATTCTCCACTTCAATTTCCACCGCCATATCCGGATTATTAAAACGTGCGGCAGCAACCGCCGCGGTTATGCTGCCGGCGGCGAGTATGTGTCTTTATCTGGATGTAATAATCTTAATCTTAAAACTCTTTTTCCTGGCAATTCATAATCTTTAACTTTGGCTGAAGCATAAAGTTTTTTATTAAAAAATTCGTGAGAATGTGTAAGATTAAAATCGTGATTTAAAATAAAGTTTTCACTTATGTCTTCGGGTAAAAAATATTCTAATGCAGATTCTAATTCAAATATTTTTCGCTGAATAAGATTTGTATTTTCTCCGATTTTCTGTAACCTTTTTTCTTCTTCAAGTTCTTTTCTTATTATTTGTTCTGGTGTAATTGTCCCATTAATTTCTTGCGAATACGCATCTGCTTTCTGCTTATAATATTTGACAATTTCACTCTCATTTGTTTTTGTTAATAATTCACTAATATCTTTGTGAAGTTCTGGTGAAATATCGTAAACGAGTTCCAGTGCTCTTCTGTAAGGAATTGATTGTCTTGTTCTTTTCGATATTGTGAGTGCTTCACGCAATCCACAAAGAAGTTGAAATGCATCATTTCTTCTTTCCTCAATATCTACAGAATTAATAGAAAAGTAACTCATAATTTTTGTTGTATTTTAGTTTTTTGCGTCGCGAGAAAATGGCAGTTAACGTCTCGTGGCTTGCAGAAGTTGGGGATTTGGTAAGCCTAAACTTTCAGTAAATCACTGACCACAAAAGTACAAAACAATGTGTAAATTCAACACCAAAACCCCAATTTTTGCAAACCGCTGTTAACTGCCGTTTTTTATTTTTATTTTCTCCATTCAGTTAAACTAATAATTTTATTTTTTTTAATGTCATAAAATTTAATTTCGAATGTTTTTTGATAAATGTAAAAATTATAATCGGTTTTAAAAATCAATGAATTTTCCTCCGTAAATCTAACCCAATAATAATTTTTGCCATTATCTTTTGGTGCTTCCAAAATTGCTAAACTAGCATTTTTTGTGAATTTGTTTTTAACTTCGGGAAGTTCTCTGATAAGTTCCATAACCTTTGTTCTATTTTCGTTGTCTGAATCACAAACTTCAAAGTCAGGTTTTCCCGTTTGAAAATAAACGACTTTTAATAAACAAGGTTTTTCTTTTTCAAGTTCTTTTATTCTTTCAACTGCAAGTTTGTAATAAACAAAATGATTAATTCCTTTATCTTTTTTAATGGTTCTATAAATATTTAAAGCGTCATTTTTTTTTCTAATTGTTTCGTAAAAATTCGCATAAATGAAAGTATTAAATGTGTAATTTGGAATGCTATCCAAAATTCGTTTTGCTATTTCAAACTTTTTAAGTTTTACATAATTACAAACTAATCCAATTTCATCATCTCCGCTTGTACCCAATTTTAGTTCTTTTATTGACTTTTCAAATTCTCCAATTTTGTAAAGTAATTCAGCTTTGAAATATCTCAAATCGTCTGCAATATTTTCTTTAATTTGTGATTTATATTTGTCTTTTTCAATTTTATTCTGTTTTTGTAAATCATCAATTTTAGAAATAACTAATTCAGGATTTTTTTCAGATTCAACATATAATTTGTTTAAGTTATCTTCAAAAATGTTCATTTCTTTTGATACTTTGTTCATTTCCATTTCGGTGTCGTGATCGGTTAATGGAAATACAGAATTTGTCTCATCTTTACAAGAAATAATAAGTAGGAAAAGGAAAAATGTTGTTTTTTGCAGATTTCTCATAAAATGGCAGTTAACGTCTCGTGGCTTGGCGTCAGTTGGGGATTTGGTTAGCCAAATGTATAAATTTAAGAC
>JAYVBR010000015.1:0-2041 GCA_043750395.1 Bacteroidota bacterium
TCGCGATTAATGACCCAATGATTAGCAATAATAAAACACCTACTATTTTAAGGATTTTCTTGAACATAATGATTGTGATTTAGATTGTAAATTTAATGATTAATTTTTTAAGGATTTTAAAAAGTTATAGGATTTTTAACATTATTGATTTCTTTTTAGCCCAAATTGAAGGGAAAAACAAAACGGTTTAAAAATCTTTGGTTTTTTGTTTTTCGAAAGAACGACCAACGGAAGTTCCTTTCGAAAATTACAAAAACCGATTTTTAAACCGTTTTTTTTGGAATGAAAGTTGGATTTGGCTTCAAATAAAATTCTTTTTCATACTTTTGAAAAATGAAAATTGAATCACAAATAGAGAAAATTTCTAGTTTTCAGAATCTTGAATTATTGGCAAATCAAATTGTCGAAGGTTTCATTTCTGGAATGCACAAATCGCCATTCCACGGATTTTCTGCCGAATTTGCTGAGCACAAACTCTATAACGCTGGCGAAAGCACTAAACATATTGATTGGAAATTATTTGCTAAAACTGATAGACTTTATACCAAAAAATATGAAGAAGAAACCAATTTGCGCTGTCATTTAATTATTGATAATTCGTCGTCAATGCATTATCCGAAGTTGAAAGATGGACAATCGTTTCACGAAAACAAGATTGGGTTTTCGATTTTGGCAAGTGCCGTTTTAATGAATTTACTCAAGAAACAACGCGATGCGGTTGGGTTGAGTGTTTATGCTGACGATTATGAATATTACGCTCCCGAAAAAGGTTCTGACCGTCACCACAGAATGATAATCAATCAGTTAGAAAATTTATTAGAAAACCAAAAACAGTTAAAATCGACTGATACGATTACATTTTTGCATCAAATTGCAGAGAAAATGCACCGCCGTTCGATGATTGTTTTATTTACAGATATGTTTCAACCAGACTCATCTGATGCGAGTAACGAAAAATTATTCACAGCTTTGCAACATTTAAAACACAACAAACACAAAGTTGTTTTGTTTCATGTTATCGATAAGAAAACCGAAATTAATTTTAATTTCGACAACACGCCTAGAAAGTTTATTGATTTAGAATCTGGTGAAGAAATAAATATTTTTGCAGATAATGTAAAGGTAGAATATGAAAAACGTGTCGAATCGTATTTTAAACGAATAAGTTTAACTTGTGCTCAGAACAAAATAAAGTATGTTCCAGTAGCTGTTGACGAAAGTTTTGAGAAAATATTAACTACTTATCTAGTTGAGAAACAAAACTTTGGATAATACATAGAATTTTTTTTAAATTATTTTCAATAAAACAGTTGTAAATAAATAAAACAGTTGTATATTTGCACTCGCAATAAGCGAAGGTTTGGTAGTTCAGTTGGTTAGAATACGTGCCTGTCACGCACGGGGTCGCGGGTTCGAGTCCCGTCCAGACCGCTAATCTTAGACTGCTGTCTAAGTTTAAAAATTAAAAGGTTTCTAGAAATAGAGACCTTTTTTGTCCTAAAATATTTCCTTAAGAATTTCAATAGGAATAATGATAGTTGTGTTGTTTTCGCTACGAATTTGTAACTCGTAGCTCGGTTTAGTAGTTAGACCAATGAAAAGCTTTTCACTTAATTGTGAATGGCTTTTTTGATTTAAATTAATATTTAGAAATAATAATATTTTTGTTTTTTTTTCATCTAGTCTTTTGGGACGAGACTCGGTTTAGTATTTAGACCAATGATTTCGTCCTAAAAGACGAGACTACTTAATTTTGAATCGCTTTTTTGATTTAAAATAGGTTGTTGTAATTGAAATCATTTTGTAATCATTAAAAAAATTACCGCTGATTCGCTATTTATTTTTAATTTAATTCTTTATTTATTCTACTTCAATCCATCGACATTTACGCTCACGTTTCCTTTGACTTTAACAAATGCTATTATTCCTTTATTGGTCAATTGAATTTTCTGAAAATCGATGTTTTCTATTTTTCCATTAACGAAAACCCCAGGCATTGGTGAGAAATTATTCAAATAAGTCGCCATACTTTTCTTGGCTT
>JAYVBR010000016.1:0-2040 GCA_043750395.1 Bacteroidota bacterium
TTGGCTTTCGGAATGTTGGTTTTTTACTTGTAAAGTTCAGTGAATTCGGAAAGATTTGTGTGTACTTTTCCCGAACTTCAACAAGCCACGAGACGTTGTCGGCTAGTTTACCAAAGAAAACGCAAAAAAATTAATTTGAAAAACAAATGAACAGAAATCATTTTCTCAAAACACTAATGATTCAAATTTTGAATATTTCAATTTTATTTTCGTGCAGCACAAATAATTATAAAAATACGGTTAATCGAATTTCATCTGTTGCAGTTTATTACCAAAACGGAGATAGTCTGATTGGACAACTTAATTACCCAATGCATTTGAATGATAAAGAAATCCATTTAAAAGTTAAAAATGAAGGTTATAAAAAAATAAAAATTACACAAATATCAAAAGTAGTTTATAAAATGCCGACAAGTCAAAAAGTAATATTTGAAAAATTTCAAATAAATGATGAATCAATATCCAAAACAAAAGATAAATATCAATTTTTAGAATTGGTATCAAAAGGAAAAGTAGATTGTTATTTTGGTCACAACTATGGATTTCTGTATAAAAAAGGAAAAAAGAAAAAGTTTCTAAACAAAACAAATTTAATTTTCTGTAAACGAAATAATGAAACAAATTTAACTTTGATTTACGCAGTGACAGATAAAAAAACTGCACAAGAAAATTATTTACAAATTGCAAAAAAGTATTTCGATATCGAACCTTTGATCAATGATAAAATAACTTCTGAAAACTTTACAATTGAAAATTTAATAACCATTATCAAAAATAATAATAAATAAGAAACTAAAAAAAATGAAAAAAATTTTAATTATCTGCGCCATCTCAACATTTTCTATTTTCTGTAAAGCACAAAATAGTTATACCTCAAATTACAACATTTTATCATCAACAGTAATTTTGGAAGATGGAACAAAACTAAATGGGCAAATAGATTACCCTATAAATTCTGTAGAAAACAATTTAAAACTACGAAATCAAAACAGTGAAACTATAAAAATCGAGAAAGTAACTATTAGTAAAATAATTTGTAATACTTCAACTGGACCAATTGAATATGTAAATATGGAAGTTTATAAAGGAGCGATAGGATCAAAAATTCATAAGAGAAAAATAATTTTAGGTACTTCAATGACTGGTAAAGTAACCTTATATTTTGCAAACAAGGATTATCGTGAATATACTGGGCCTAATAATTCAAGGATGGTTTCAGAAATTTATTACTACTGCAAAAGAGAAAACGAACCTGCTGCATCATTGATTCATATTGAAATGAATGTAAAAGCAATTGGTAAAAATTCAATTTTCAGACAATATGGTAAAAAATATTTTGCCGACAACGAAGAAATTTTCAAAAAAATCGATGAGAAAGAATTTACTTACGAAAATCTATTTGAGGTAATTGCACTTTACAATTCAAAATCTAAATAAAAAACCAGCCGACAACAGCGGTTTGGCGCAATTGGGGTTTTAGGCAAACTTTAAAGCTGGTTTTGTACTTGGAAGTTTGGTCTTAATTCGATACATTTGGTTAATCAAATCCCCAACTGACGCCAAGCCACGAGACGTTGTCGGCTAGTTTGCCAAAAAAACTGTTAAAAACAAATTAAGTAATTTACTTTTACTATTATTGCATAAAAATTGTAAAATGGCAGGTTCGAGAAAGAGAATTACTAATACAACACAATCAGAAATAAATGATTCATTAGCATTTACAACAAACTGTAGTTCTGAAAATGTAAGATTACACGTAATTCAAAAGCATATCAAGAAAGTTGAGTTATGGTTTGATAAACATTATTTTATACGACTTCAACACGGCGACGAAAATGGTAAACGTGAGGGAATTGATATAGAAAAAGTCGAAAATTTGATAGAGAAATCTATAAATAACTTGATTTCACATAGTTTAAGAATAGAAAAATTTAACTTTCTAAATTTCACGGAACATAATTCAGAGCCATTAACAGTAATTTTGCAAGAACTATACGAAAATAGTCAAATGTTAAATGTTGCAACCGAATGCCATTTTAT
>JAYVBR010000017.1:0-2039 GCA_043750395.1 Bacteroidota bacterium
GGGATACTCGAAACCGTATAAGTCAAGTTTGGCGCAATAGTCGGCACCACAGGAATGGTAGCAACCGTAACGGTTATGTTTTGCAAACTACCAGGAGAACAAGTTATCAATTGATTGGTAACAACATTTATTGTATCTAACTTAGTAAACGGTTGAACGGTTACTGCTGTCGAACTAACAATACAACCATTAGCATCTTTTACGGTTAAGAAAAATTGTGTTGGTACTGTGATAGCACTTGTTACAGTATGACTGTTGTCAGTTCCAAATGGTTGTACAACATTTGTCAAAACTCCTTGCGAGAATTGATACAAATAACCAGTTCCAACTGTACCGCCAGATACTGCCGAAGCACCTGTCAATGGACTTGTAATTTCTGCAAAACTACTCACATTACTATTGGGTAGACAACTTGCTTGGGTAACAACCGGTAATGGAACAACTAACTGATTTGGCTGAGTAATTGATACAATATGTCTGATTTTACAATTCGAATTAGATGTAATTTCAACTTCGTAAGCACCAGCTATTAAACCTGTAAAACTGTTGCTGTTTATTCCTGTAGATATTGGCAATGATCCAACTGGAGAGTTAACAATAACATAAGAATAAAGCGGATTATTGTTAACCGTAATAGTTTGTGGTGCAAGATTAATTACAAAACTACCTGTTGTATCTCCCGCACATTTAACATTAATTTGTGTAGATGGAATTGTAGCAAGCACCGGTAATGATGGTTGCAATGGTGTAACTGTTTTTGTTGTAAAACAACCAGTTGCAATATTCTCTACTTTTATAGTATAAGTTGTAAGAGCATTTAATCCGTTGAAAACTCCTCCAGTTCCCGATGTCGTAAATAGAGGTCCAACAGGTAAAATACTATAAACATAAATATTATTTCCACCAATAGCACTAACGGTTGCCTCTCCATCATTGAACGATGGACAAGTTGGCTGCTTGGTCATCAATGCAGTTAATCCTAAACTTGGATATATTGTGATTGGTGCAGTAGATGCAGTACAACCATTTTTATCTTTAACAGTAATAAATACTGTTTTTATAGTGCCAGTTGTTGGAAAAGTTTCTGAGTAATTAGTGGTTGTTGTAAACGCACTTGCTATTCCATTTACTGATATTGAGTACATTAATGGACTTGCAACTGATGACAAACCTGTTCCTGAAACATTTATTGCATATCCTGCACCAGATGTATCACATTGGTTTCCAAGCGGAGCAACAATTGTTATTGTTGGATCAGCGTCTCTAACAATATCAATGTTTAAGGGTATTGCGATTACACAACCATTTGCATCTTTGACATAAGCAGTCCAAGTTAAACTTGTTGTTGGGTTTAAATTTGCTGTAAATGTTACTGTTGGAATTGCTGAATAACCTGTTAGCACATTTGGTATTGCATTACCAAATGGCACAATCGCATAGGTATAACCTGTTGCACTTGGTGTTCCGCCTGAACCTTGAATTGTTACAACCGATAGTGGCGAAGTACAAAATGCATTTACATTTGATACTAATGTTACTACTGGTGGAGTAGCTGGAGCTGTAATGGTCACTGAATTTGAAATAATTTCACATTCTGGTGCAAGTATTTGTTTTACTTTTACTGTATAAACTCCTGCTGGAACATTAGGAATAACTATAGGGTTTACTGCCGTATTTAGTCCTGAACCTGAATAAACTGCGGTTAGATTTCCTGCATTAAACACATTATAATTATAAGTTCCTGCAAATCCTGTAACATTAAACGACAATGATGATGTGCCACCAAAACAAGCTATTGGTGCTGGTGGATTTACAGTCACAACAAAATTACCAAATGGCGCTACTGTATAATCTTTATCGAAATAACAACCTGTTGTCAAGTCTCTTACTCTAATTGAGTAAGTCGTTGCCGCTAACAATGTCAACTGGTTTATTGGTGCAGTTGTATTTAAAACGTTGTTAAGACTATAACTAAAGTTTCCTGAACCTCCAACAACTGTCACTGTCATTAATTCTGGTGCTGTACAACTAATTGCTAT
>JAYVBR010000018.1:0-11025 GCA_043750395.1 Bacteroidota bacterium
GTGATGCCACGTTCACGCTCTAAGTCCATATTGTCTAGCAATTGTGCTTTTTCTTCGCGAGCAGTTACGGTTTGAGTTGCGCCCAAAAGACGGTCGGCGAGTGTGCTTTTTCCGTGGTCAATGTGTGCGATTATGCAAAAATTTCTAATGTGTTTCATTCGTAGAATTGTAATAAGTTGCAAATATAGTCAATCTTTTGGTTGCAAACGATTGATTAACTATTGTTGAATGCAAGTAATATTTATTTTATTAAAATTTTTGAAATTTAATGCTACAAATTATATAATTTTCCTGAAAGTAAGACTAATTCGTTCACTTAAACTTTCATTTTTGTCAGGTAAAATTGCGTGAAGCCATTCTTTTTGAATTTCTTGAGACATATAAAAATAACTATTGTTTTCTAATAAAATATCGAAAACGATATCCCTATTTGACTTGTTTTTAAATCTTAAAATTCGAGTTGAACCCAATGAAAATATTGCAATTCCTGTTCGCTCATACAAAATATCTATTTGATCTGAATGAAATCCCATCTTTGAATTGTTTTCGTAATAAAAATTTATTAGACAATTGTTGGGTTTAAACCCATTGTTATTTTTTACAATTTGAGCCAACCCATCTAAAAATTCAGGAATTTCATTTGTTTCATATTCGATATTCGAATAATTATATGGAACACCAAAACTTGCAGTTTTTCTAGAAACAATAGAGTCATCCCATATGACATTCGATTTAATCTTAATCAAAATCGATTCTGGATTTTCTAAAACATGCTTTTTGAGTAGAATTTGCTTTTTTAAATCACTGATTTCCATTTTACTAACTTTATTTTAAATATCATTATAAAGTTAACAATTATTTGTTAGATTTGTAAAAATAATTTAATTTATGCCAATATTAGATAGATTCGGAAATGAAATTGAACATCATATTGATTTTCCACAAGATTTAAACATAACTAATATTGAATTTGGTGCTGGTAAAAATAATTTTGCAAAAATAGAATATCCAAAATGTTATGTGACAGATTTAACATATCCAGAATCAGTTTTGCATTTTAAAAATTATGTTGATTATAAAAATAAAGATTGTCATTATCTAGATGATATTTGTGATTTTTACGAACACAAATTTGAAAGAAAATTCGAAAATTTAATTTTATGTAATCCTTTTTACTTTGGATATAATGGATTGGAAGGAGCCAAAAAATTCTTCAATAGAGTTGGAGATATTTTAACTCAAAAAGGTAAAATTCATATTATTGGTAGACATAGTAACAAATTTTGTAGAAAAGAATCGTTGGATAAATTTTTGAAAAATGAAATAGATATTTATAAATCAAAATATGTTTTTGAATTAGAAAGTTTTGAAATTTTGGATGAAAATCACGAAATAAATGTAAAATATATTTTTCATCAGGTTGGTTTGGAAGACAAAACGATACCTAATGAGAAAATAGTCTTAAAGAAATTATAAATGGAAAATAATTTAAACTTCGAAAATATTAAATTAACTGATAGTTATCGGATGACTTCGTCGTATAAAAATAACTTGAATGACCATATTGTTTCAGTTTTAGATTATGCTTCCGAAAATACAAATTCTAAAATTTTTAAAGACGTTAATCTAAAATTTAGTAAAACACTGTATTGGCAATGTTTAGCAGTAATTTATGAAAAAAATCCAATACAAAAAAATGAAATTGAAAAGGAAGCAAACCGAGTTTTAGAACAAAAATTATATATTGATGTTATAAATAAACTTGGAGAATTTTTTGATTCTAATGATGAATTGTTACTTGAAACTATAGATTTCACTATCAGCAATTATATTGACAACCTCGATTACGAAAATATTTTAGAAAATACAAATCCATGGAGTTTTACAAATGATATTTTAATTAAAGAAAATTTGTTGTATTCTTTTACTGACAATAAAGAAGATTATGATCATTTTAAGAATAAAAAAGAAAGTGAGTTGTCTAAAAACTTGACAATTGGAGTATTAGCAAAAGGACATAAAAAAGAATATAGTCATTCTTACATTAGAGATATTTATGCTTTAAGAAAATTATTTTTAAACTTACTCGATGAAGAAAATTATGATAGTTTGAAACCTTTAAAAATCAACGATATAATTAAAAATTTTAGGAAATTAAATATTTCTGAAAATGATTTAACTGATGGTAATATTAAAAATTGGATAGTAAAACCTTTAAAAAAATCAATTAAAATTGGTTCAAATAAAAATGGTTATTTCATTATTAGAAACGAAGATGACTTACATGAATCTTACATTAGTCATTTGAGCAATTTTAAAGGATTTTATAAAACTTTAGAGAGACATCAAAAAATTTCTAAATCATTCGAAGATGCTTTAAATGAATTTAATTTACACAACGAGATTTTAAGAAAATAAAGTTAGCTAGTTGTTTACATCTAAATCCCTTTTTCACGAAAGGGATTTTTTTATTTTAAATAAGCATTTTGCAAATTTTATTTTCAAATGTCATAAATTTGCAAAATGCAAGATATTCCTGTTGTTCGCAAAATTATTCACGTCGATATGGATGCCTTTTACGCATCGGTAGAACAATTGGACAATCCAGCTTTGCGAGGAAAACCTCTTGCAGTTGGTGGTAATGAAAATCGTGGCGTAGTCTCGGCAGCAAGTTACGAAGCTCGAAAATTTGGTGTTCGAAGTGCTATTTCTGGCGTTTTAGCCAAAAAATATTGTCCTGAATTAATTTTTGTTCCACCAAGATTTGATAGATACAAAGAAATTTCTATTCAAATTCGTAAGATTTTTTACGAATATACTGATTTGGTAGAACCACTTTCGCTTGACGAAGCTTATTTAGATGTTACTGTCAATAAAAAAGGAAATCCGAGCGCTTCGTTAATAGCCCAAGAAATTAGATTAAGAATCTTGAATGAAACAGGTTTATCGGCATCAGCTGGAATTTCTGTCAATAAATTTGTTGCAAAAATAGCATCAGATTTTAACAAACCTAATGGTCAAAAAACAGTCAATCCCGATGAAGTCGAAGCATTTTTGGAAGTTCTGCCAATCAGAAAATTTTATGGTGTTGGCAAAGTTACAACAGAAAAAATGTACCAACTAGGTATTTTTACAGGATTGGATTTGAAATTAAAGTCTCAAGAATTCTTAGAAAAACATTTCGGAAAATCAGGAACTTTTTATTTTAATGTTGTTCGAGGCATTCACAATAGTGAAGTTAAAGCCGATAGAATTACTAAATCGGTTGCTGCCGAACACACATTTGATATTAATCTAACGTCGGAAATATTTATGTTAGAAAAACTAAAAAATATTGCAAACGAACTAGAACGAAGGTTAAAAAAACATAAAATTGCTGGTAAAACCATAACTCTAAAAATAAAATTTAGCGATTTCACGCAACAAACTCGTAGCAAAACTTTGCCCTATTTTATTTCTGACAAAAACTTGTTATTCGAAACTGTTAAAGAATTATTGTATCAAGAAAAACCAAAAAATTCAGTTCGACTTCTTGGAATTTCGCTTAGCAACCTAAATACCGAGATAAAAAAAAGTATTGTGTTTCAACTAAAATTTGATTTCTGATAATTTAACAGCAAGTTTGTCGATTTATATTACTTTATTATATATTTGTAACGAAAAATAATCCCCTTATTTTTAGTTATGGTTTCAAGAGTTAAATTATTATTGCTAACAATATTCTTGATTTTGCATTCAATAGGTTTTGCAAATAATAAAGTAATTGACCCAGTTAAAGAAAAAAAACTTCTAGCTTTAATAATCAATATTCTCAAAAAAAATCATTTCTCTACTGTCACGATAGATGATGAATTTTCAAAATCTGTTTTTAAAACTTACATTAATAAAATTGATCCATATCGAGAGTTTTTATTAGACTCGGACATTGACTATTTTAAAAAATACGAAACTAAAATAGATGATTTAATCAAGTCAAATGACTTAACTTTTTTTTATGTAACTTATGATCGTTTGACACTAAGAATGAAAGAGTTTAAGGAAAATTACTCTCAATTAGTTAAAAATCCAAATGACTTTTTTATTAATGATTATTTAAATATTGACTCAGTCGACGTTCAATTTGCAAACTCAAAAACCGATTTAAAGAACAACTGCAGATTAAACATAAAACATTTTGTTTTAAAAAAAATTCTAGAAAAACAAGACCAAGAAAATGATAAAAAGTTAAAAAACAATAAATATGTTTCTAAAGATTTAGCAACACTAGAAAAAGAATCACGAGAATTGTGTTTAAAAAAAATAGATAGATCGTATAGTAACATTGACAATGTTGACCGAGAATATGTTTTTGGAAATTTTTTGAATTCGATTATTTCTGAATTTGATTCGCATTCAATATATTTTGATCCTGAAGAATTGTTGAATATCAATATGAAAAAAAACGGCAAAATAGAAGGAGTCGGAATAAATTGGGGGCACAACAACAACTACATCGAAGTAAGAAGCCTTATTGTTGATAGTCCAGCTTGGAAAGACAATAGACTTGAACCAGGCGATATTTTATTGAAAGTTGCCGAAGGAAATGAAGAACCTATTGATGTTGTTGGATACAGTTTATATGACCATTCAAAAATATCTAAAGGAAAGAAAAAAGGATCGATTGTAAAATATACTGTAAGAAAACAAGACGAATCTGTAATTGTTGTGAGCTTAAAAAGAGAGATTTTTGATTATCAAGATGCTTACATTAAAACTAGTATTGTAGAAATAAATAACAAAAAATTTGGATTAATTAAAATTCCAAAATTTTATAAAGATTTTGAAAATCCTGAAGGTAAAGATGTAACCAAAGACGTATCTATTGAATTAGAAATATTAAAAAAATCAAATATTAAAGGTATTGTTATTGATATCCGAAATAACACTTTAGGTGCTTTAGATGCAGTTATAGAAACCGCAGGTTTGTTCCTAGGAAAAGTACCAATTGTACAAGTTAAATCATCGAATCAAAAAATAGAATTATTTTCAAATAATTTAACAAATATTGTTTGGGATGGCCCAATGATTGTGCTAACAAATAATCAAACTTCATCAGTTTCTGAAATTTTTGCTGCAGTAATTCAAGACTACAACCGTGGGTTAATTATTGGTGGAAATAATACTTATGGTTATGGAACTATTCAAGAAATTATTGATTTAAATCAATATAATTCCAATAAATCTAAAAATTCAGATGATGGTGGTTTAAAAATCACTGAAAAAAAATATTACAGACTAAATGGCGAATCGACTCAAATTAAAGGTGTTTTAAGTGATATAAAAATGCCTAACGAATATATATTTTCTAAAAATTCTGAGAAAAATTTAAAAAAAACACTTCCTTGGGATAAAATAAATGCTGTCGAAATCAAATTAGTAAATGATAAAAACAGTTTCGAAAAAATAATTTCGTCAAGCGAAAACCGAATTGTAAAAAACCAAATTTTTAAACAAATCGAAAAATATTCGCAATATTTGTCTAATTTAGAAACAGAAAATAATATCAACTTGAACCTTGAGAAATTCGATGTGAATCGAATGAAAAAACAAAATGATATAGAAAAATTCAAAGAAGTTGGAACGTACAAAAATAAATTAAATTTTAAATCGGTTCAAGAAGACAAAACAATTTCTAAAAAAGAAAAATCTAAATCAAAAGATAAAACAAGCATTTGGCTTGAAAATTTGTCAAAAGATATTTATATTGAAGAAAGTTTAAATGTTCTTTTAGATGTTTTAAAATAAAAAAACCTTGAAAAATTTTCAAGGTTTTTAGTTGAATTAAACAGTTTCTAAAAAATCTACTCAATTTCCGAAACTCTCAAAGTATTGACCATTCCTTTATCGATAATTGGCATAGCCGCAAGATTAATCAAGAAATCTCCTTTTTTGACATAACCTTTTTCTTTGGTAATGTTGTTAATATCGGTCACTGTTTCGTCGGTACTAACCGATTTATCATAGAAATAAGATTTTACGCCCCAAAGTAAATTAAGTTGTGTCAAAATTCTTTTATTAGAAGTAAAAACCAAAATATGTGCAGATGGTCGCCAAGCCGAAATCTGGAAAGCAGTATAACCGCTATTGGTTAATGTACAAATTGCTTTTGCTTTGATTACGTTTGCCATCATTGCAGCGTGGTGACATATAGTTTTTGTAATAAACCGACTAGTACGAACTTGTGGTGTGTTTTGTGGCACTTGAATTAACGGAGAATCTTCGACAGCTTCAATAATTTGCGTCATTTGTTCTATAACCTGAACAGGATAATTTCCAACCGAAGTTTCACCCGAAAGCATTACAGCATCTGCGCCGTCCATAACCGAATTGGCAACATCATTAACCTCAGCACGAGTTGGCGTAAGGCTTGTAATCATCGTTTCCATCATTTGCGTAGCGATAATTACCGGAATTCTAGCTGTTTTTGCTCTGTTAACCAATTTTTTCTGAATTAATGGCACTTCGTGAGCAGGAACTTCTACGCCCAAATCGCCACGAGCAACCATTAGTCCATCGCAATAAGCAACGATTTTATCAATATTTGCAACGCCTTCTGGTTTTTCTATTTTAGCAATAATCGGAATTTTATGATCCGAATGCTCTGCAATTAGCGCTTGCAATTCCATTAAATCTTCGGCGGTTCGAACGAATGAAAGTGCAATCCAATCTACTTTCATTTCGATTGCAAAAATGGCATCTTTAATGTCTTTTTTGGTCAATGCTGGCAACGAAACCTTAGTGTTAGGCAAGTTTACACCTTTTTTAGATTTTAATGGTCCACCTTGAATAACTCTGCATAAAACCTCGGTTGTTCTATTGGTTTCAATCGCTTCGAACATTAATTTTCCGTCGTCGAGCAATATTCTTTCGCCTGGATTTACATCTCTAGGAAATTCTTTATAATTCATATAAACCCTTTCGGCTGTTCCAGGAACATCTTCTGAGGTTTGAAAAGTTATCATATCGCCCGGATTGACTACTACATCTTCTTTCATAACACCAACTCGAAGTTTTGGGCCTTGCAAATCGCCAAGAATTGCAGTTGTATAACCAAATTCGTCATTTAAACCCCGAATCATTTCGATTCTTTCTTTAACATCTGCATAATCTGCGTGCGAAAAGTTAACTCTAAAAACGTTAACTCCCGCTTCGATCATATTTTTTAATACTTCACGAGTGCTACAAGCTGGACCAAGTGTTGCAACAATTTTAGTCTTTTTATTGGTTGGCATTTTTATCAAAAAATTAAATTATTTTTATTTTTTATTTTACTTATTTCTATTGAATAAACAGTTGATATTCTGTCTAATGCTTTTAAATTATTTATTAATTCAGTTTCATTAATTTCGTCTTGATGATCAATTTTCAAGAAATAATCTACTTTTTTAAATTCGGGCAACATAAAAACTTTTTTGGAAGTTTCTAGTTTGGCATTCGAAAATAAATCGATTTTTAATTCATCATTTTTAATGGTTACTTGGTTTTTGTTTTCAAATAAATTCCAAGATATGTCATTTTTTAAATCGTCAAAAACGAAATTTGTAAATTGGGTTTCACCTTCTGCAATATTTATCAAAATGTCATTTAGATTTTTTTTTAAATTCAAATTCAAAACTTCATTCACAAAATAAGCCAATCTAAAATCTTCTAAATTAGTATGAATTGCAATTAAAGAATAATTAATTGCCTCGAAATCATCAACATACAACCTGTGAATTGCCATTATTGAAATTTAATAAGTTGTAAATATAATGTTTATCAAACTAAAAAAAAGCAATTTCATATGAATAAATTGCTTTTTTTATACGAAATCGATGTAGTTTTAAAATTTATTGGTTAACTTTTGAAAGTTGTGGGTTTACAAAATTTAGACAGTATCTTGTCATTTCGACGATAGGAGAAATCACACTAGTTGCTTGATTTATGTGATTTCTCCTATCGTCGAAATGACAAATAGAAAATTTATTTCAAGTAATTAAAAAGATGTAAATATCAACATTAATCTAAAACATAACCTTTATTTTCAATTTACGTTTGCAATGCAAAAAAAGTTCTTTTAGCAGCCATTTCTTCGGCTTTTTTCTAAGAAGTTGCTCGAGACTTACCGTAAACTTTTCCGTCGATGCTTAGTTTTACTCCAAAATATTTTTCGCCACCAATGCCGTTATCATCATAAACATCAAAAAAGAATTATCGCTAAAACCTGAAAAATTCATTTTATAGAACTTCAAGTGCAATTGTAATTTCGATACATTTGTTTATTTGGTTTCAATATTTAAAAATTAAACAACTCATTAGTTTCAATTTCTAAAGCGATAGATAATGCGCGAACTGCTGAAATTGTTGTGTTTATTTCGCCTCTTTCAATTCTTCCAACTTGAGAAATTGGAATATCAGATGAAAAAGCTAAAGATTCTTGAGAAATTTTTTTACTCAATCGTACTGCTCTTAAATTTTCTCCAAAAAGCTTTATATAATTTAAGTCTTTAACTTTATTCACTTTACAAAAAATGAATATTGTTTAAAAAATAAATAAACGCGTGTATGCGGTATTAATATTTTTTTTTCTATTTTTACTTTTTATAAAATATTAACAGCTACAAATTTGATTTTAGTTTTAGTAAAAATTGTAATTTAGCATCAAATAAATCAATGAATTTTAAGATTTTAACATTAATTTCAATTTTTTTATTTGTAAATAATTCAATTGCACAAAAAACTTTAACAATAGATGATGTTTTTGAAATTGCATTCAAAAACTCTAACGATATAAAAATATTAAAAAATAATTTTGAAAAAGCAAAAATTGAAAATAGTTTGTTTAGAATATCCAGTTTACCAAAAGTTACTACTTCTATTTCTTTGCCCTATCAAAGGTCAATTTCTGAAGTAATACAAGCCAACGGAAGTCAGAGATTTATAGAAAGGAATTTTTTAAATTCATCTTTAAATTTAAATATATCGCAATTGTTGCCTTTTACAGGCGGAACTTTAAATGTTACAAGTTCTATAAATAATAACAGAGATTTTAATAACAAAATTTCAGGTTTTTCAAGCAATTGGGTCAATGTTTCTTATCAACAATCGATTAACGGGTTCAATAGTTACAAATGGGAAAAGAAAATAAATAGTTTGAGTTTCAAAAAAGATTCGATTGATTTTTTGAAAGAAAAATACAAATTGAAATACGATATTTCTAAAATTTATTTAGATTTGAGTATTGCTGGCTTGAAAATAGATTTGCTGAAGCAAAACATATTTAAAACCGAAAAAGTATTAATTGAATTTGAAGAAAAATTTAAATTTGGAAGAATTTTAAAAATAGATTTAGATCAATTAAAAATAACTCTGAACCAATTAAACAATCAATTATTTAACAGCAAAACAGCCTATGATTCTGGATTAAAAAATTTATTTAGTAAAATTAATTATAACAATCCTAAATCAATAAATTTGAAAAATGTTGCATTTACATCATTCAATATTGATGAAAATTTATTAAAAAATTCAATTAAATCTAATGATTTTGAGATTGTAAAATCGTTAAAACAAATTCAAAGCGAAGCTAAAATTGATAAAGTAAAAAAAGAAGGAGCAATATCGATGAATTTGCAATTTGGTTTGGGATTGAACTCGACTGCAACAGAATTTTCTAATTTATATGAATTGCCTTCACAAAGTCAATTTGTAACAATTAGCACTAAAATTCCTATTTTAGATTGGGGTTTGTCAAGTAAAAATTTGCAAATTGCAAAATTAGAACAAGAAAATTTAGATTTAGAATTGCTAGAACAACAAGAAGAATTGGAAGAAAAAGTCGACGAAATAACAAATTATCATTCTTCGCTTGTCGCAAATAATAAGACTTTTGAAGAACAATTGAAATTATCGCAAACTATTAACGAAATGTTGACAGAGTTGCTAAAAATGGGTAGAAAAACCATTTCTGAATACAACATACAATTATTAGATGCATTGAAATTACAAATAGATTATCAAACAAACATTAACAATAATTATTTATTAAAATTAAATATCGATTCAATACTTTTTAACCAATAAAAAAAAAATTATGCTAGCAACAACAAGAAAAAGACCATTAAAAAAAATTAGCGAAATAACTTTCGATTTAGAGATTATCAACCCAATTGAATCAAAGAATTTATTTGGTGGGTGTGATTATAAATGGGACTGTGGTTGCAACGATAATCTTTGGTGGCATAACCCAAACCCTTCTGGCAATTTTGATGGGCCTGGTGGTTTTATAGGATTCTCTTCATCGGGTAATAGTGGTGGAGATAATGGTGGTGGTGGAAGCTACGGTGGTTACTATGATTCTTATAATGATATAAAGAACGATACGAATTACGACTCAAATTATGATGGAATCGCAGATGCTGATGATTTGGACAATAATGGGATAAAAGATGAATGTACATTAAGCAATTTACCTTTGAAGGTTGAGCAGCAAATTGGGAATCTTTGCGTGTTTAATACATTTACATTTGCTGCAAATTTGATGGGTTCTAATATTACTTTTGGTCAAATGATGCAAAATATGGCTGCTGCTGTAGTTAGTAATCCAAATAATTCGGGAACTAGTGATCCAACAATGCTTATGGCAAGTGGCTTAACAATACAACAAACATATATAGCACTTAATCAAGTATTTTTTGCAACAAATGCAACAAATACAAACCAAATTGAGGCAGCATTATGTTTAAACCAACCGGTTTTAGCTCAATTTCAGAATCATCAAGTAGTTATCGTCGGCTATAACTCTAATAATCAAGCTTTCACAATTGCAGATAGTCAATGGGGTTCAAATAATGGTTATCGAACAATTAATTACTATAGTATTTCTGAAGTATTTATTTTAACTGGAATTCGACAATGATAAAAAAAATAATGTTAATTTTTATTTTTTTTCAATTTACTTCATATTCTCAAACAAAATTAGAATTGTTTGAAAGTATAAATAATTTT
>JAYVBR010000019.1:0-2034 GCA_043750395.1 Bacteroidota bacterium
CCCGTACGGATTCTATTTTTCGTGATTTAAAAAACATAACTTTTGCAAACGGAACCAACGGAATTGTAAAATTGCCTGAAGGCAAATGGTTGGTCGAGCTAGGAAAATACAAAGATTTTCAATTCTATAAATCGGATAGATTTTTGGCAGATAATATTGATTTTTTTGATAGCGATAAAAAATATTCGGCACCAAAAGGCTGTAAAATTAAATATATAGATTTTAAATATAGATTTTTTGAAATTACCAAAGGCGAAACCGAACCCAACGAAGGAATATGCACGTGGGAAGGAAAAATTATTATAGAACCAAAATACATTGATGTGCAATACATTTCGAAAACAAAAACTTTCTTAGCATCTACAATACTTGGAAAAGTGACCTTAAAAAATATTGAAAGTAGAATTATAGATAATTTTTTATTTGATGAAAATGGCAAACAAATAAGCACATTTAAATCAACAAAAATTCCGTTTATAAGAGAAGACGAGGTTTTTGCATCGTTTGAATTTAATAATAAAGAACTTTATATCGATTTAAAAACAGGTGCATCTATAAAGGAGCCTATTACAGAAAATGGTCAAAAAATAATTGTTTCTCAAGACTCAAAAACAGGATTATTTGGATTAAATGACAAACAAGGAAATGAAATTATTAAACCTATTTATGTACAACTTTCTGCAATTGACGATTATACTTTGATAGCTACAAAAATTGTTGACGGCAAAAACATAACCGGAGTTATAGAAAAAAATGGAAAACAATTAATTCCATTTATTTACCAATCATTGAACTATTCGTATAGAAGACTTGTAGCTCAAAAAAATAAAAAATGGGGTCTTTTAGATTTCTATGGGGAAGAAGAGATTACACCATTCATTTACAATTACAGTTTTTATTTTAATCACGGATTTGCCAATGTTTTTAAGGATTCTGGCGAGGGAATTATTGATTTCTTCGGAAAAGTTATTGTACAACCAATCTATAATTCTATTTCAAGAATAGAAATTCCTTATCAAACTTTAATGGCAAATTTAGAGTATCGAAATGAGATAAATACATATTTTGCTGCAAAAAAAGACAACAAATATGGACTTTATGATGATGTAGGGCAGCTGAAAATTCCTTTTGAATACGGATATATTAGAGCCTCAAATGACATTAAACAGTTAGCAAAAGGATGGATGATTACCGAAGATTTACAACGAGACAAACAAGGTTTAATTAATGTTTATAAAAATATAACTATTCCGCCAATATATGATGGAATAGAAATATTTGATACTTTTTTAATTGCAAATAAACGAGCAGAAAACAATTTCACTTATCAATTATTAAGCCCAGATGGCAAACCAATATCTAATATAGTTTATGATAAAATGAAATTGAATTATGATTATTTCATCGTGTCCAAAAACAAACAAGAAAACATTATGAACCAAAAAGGTGAAATAATTATCCCATTAAAATTCAATTATATCTGGGCAGAAAGTCCAAGTTTAATTCGAGTTGAGTATAATGATAGGTATTATTATATCAATGTAAAAACAGGTAAAGAGTATAAAATTAAAGAATAGAACCTTTTTAAAATAATGTCATTATGAATCAAAATAAAAAAATATTGCTAATTATATTGCTGTTTTTCTCAATATATAATAATGCTCAAAAAAGTAATATTATATTAACATCAACAAAGAAAAACGGCGATTGCGTATCGGCTCGAATATATGTTACAAAATCTGAAATTGAAAAGAATATTGATATACAAAAATGTCAAAACCAAAATAAAAAGAATCAATCAGCAATTGATATTTGTATAGAAAATATAAAAAATCAATTAGATACTGATGCAATAACCAGTTATTGCGGTGACGGAAAATATTATATTGGTATAAATAATAAAGTCTTTGAACTAAAACGTATTGGCAATGAACCACAAAAATATTCTTATTTCATTGGTAAGTTCAAGGCCAATAAATTTATTGTTACCATTAAAAAAGTTAAAGATTTATTGGTGGAATATCAAGAGAATAT
>JAYVBR010000020.1:0-11009 GCA_043750395.1 Bacteroidota bacterium
CATTTTTTTGTGCCTGACTACTAATTGCAATTAATAATACGATTAATAATTTAGTTAAATTTTTCATTTTTTTTCATTTTAAAAAGATTAATTTATAAAATATTTTTGTATAATATTATACACCAAATGTATACTTATTTATTCAATTAAAAAAATAAAATACATTTCGGTTGTTTTCAAAAAGCACAAAGTGGTTTCAATAATTTGAATTTATGCTAAAATTAGTTAATTTTATTCTTGAAAAATAGTTAC
This sequence comes from Bacteroidota bacterium, assembly GCA_043750395.1. Classification (GTDB taxonomy): domain Bacteria; phylum Bacteroidota; class Bacteroidia; order Flavobacteriales; family Flavobacteriaceae; genus Flavobacterium. Next base: position 253 of record JAYVBR010000020.1, read on the forward strand.
TTTGCATTATGAACAAAATATTTTATCTCGCTTCGTGCGACACGTGTCGAAAAATTATCAAATCATTGCCTAAAAATCATAATTTGAGTTTTCACGATATCAAACAAGATCCGATTTCTATTGAAGAATTAGAAAAAATGCGAGAATTGGCGGGAAGTTACGAAGCTCTTTTTAGCAAAAAAGCTCAATTGTACAAATCGATGGATTTGAAAAATAAATCATTGACAGAAGATGTTTACAAAAAATATATTTTAGAGCATTACACTTTTTTGAGTCGCCCTGTTTTTATTATTAACAACAAAATTTTTATCGGAAACACACAACAAAATATGTTACAAGTGTTCAAAGCATTCGAAAATGTCTAAAAGAAATCTCGCATTAATTGGTGCAACAATTGTTTCCTTAATTTACGGATTGACTTTCACGATTGCCAAAGACGTGATGCCAACCTACATCAACGCCTACGGATTTATTGTTTTGCGGGTTTTTGGTGCAACTGTTTTATTTTGGATTGTTTCTTTTTTTATAAAAACTGAGAAAATTGAAAACCAAGATTTCCCTAGAATTATTGCTTGCGCTTTTTTTGGCGTGGCGTTGAATATGCTTACTTTTTTTAAAGGATTGAGTTATACGTCGCCCATTTCAGCATCGGTAATTATGGTTTCTACGCCAATAATTGTGCTGATTCTTTCATCGATAATTATGAAAGAACGAATGCAAAAACGCAAAGTTTTCGGTATTGTTTTAGGACTTATTGGTACCGCTTTTTTAATTCTTTATGGAAAATCGGTCGGAAATGCGACTAATGCAAGTTTAGGTAATTTTTTGGTTTTTATAAATGCCGTTTCTTATGGATTTTACTTGATTACTGTCAGAAAATTAATGGATAAATACAACGCATTTTCATTTGTAAAATGGATTTATTTATTCGGGTTTTTGATGGTTTTGCCTTTTGGTTTTAAGGAATTTCAAGCCGTTAATTGGCAAATAATCCCTACCGAAATATATTGGAAAATAGGTTTTGTAGTTTTGTTTTCGACTTTTTTTACCTATTTATTAAACTTGCTTTCTATGCGAGAATTAAAACCCACTACGGTTGCAGTTTTTATTTATTTGCAACCAGTTTTTGCAACTATTTTCGCCATTAGCGTTGGAAAAGACGAATTGAGTTTTGTAAAAATTATATCCGCAGTTTTAATATTTGTAGGTGTGTATTTAGTAACTCAAAGAAAATGATTAGTAAGTAGTGAGAAGTTATTGGCATTGTTTTTAATTCAATTGAAAGTTTTCGCTTGTAATTAATTTTAAAAATACTTGTTTACTCATTTTCACTAATTACTAAATACTTTTTACTAATTACTTTTTATTATCTTTGAATTTTTATAAAATATATGATACAATCAATGACTGGTTTTGGAAAAGCAACCTTGCAACTCGAAACCAAAAAAATAACTGTCGAAGTAAAATCGCTCAACAGCAAAGGTTTAGATTTAAACACTAGATTACCATTGACTTATCGAGAAATGGAACTCGGCGTTCGAAACGAAATTGCTTTAAAACTAGAACGTGGAAAAATAGATTTTTCGGTTTTTATTGAAAGTACATCCGAGCAAACTTCAACCAAAGTTAATGTTCCGATAATGAAAGCTTATATTTCTCAACTTCGTGACGTTTATGCTGATGCAGACGAAACCGAATTGATGAAAATGGCAGTAAGAATGCCCGATGCAATGAAAGTCGAACGTGAAGAAATAGACGAAAACGATTGGCTCGAAATTCAAAAAGTTATTCGTGAAGCGTTAGATAATATTGTTGATTTCCGTCAAGCGGAAGGACTTTCGTTAGAAAAAGAATTTCAATTACGAATTTCAAATATTCGTCAATATCTTGCCAATGCGATTGCGCTAGATCCCGAAAGAATTCAAACTATTAAAGATAAACTGCAAACCGCTATCGCCGAATTGAAAGTGAATGTAGACGAAAACCGTTTCGAGCAAGAACTCATTTATTATCTTGAAAAACTCGATGTAACCGAAGAACGTGTTCGTTTGACCAACCATTTAGATTATTTTCTAGAAACTATAAAAGGTAACGAAGCCAATGGTCGAAAATTGGGTTTTATTACACAAGAAATGGGTCGAGAAATAAATACTTTGGGTTCAAAAGCAAATCACGCAGGAATGCAAAAATTGGTCGTAATGATGAAAGATGAGTTGGAAAAAATTAAAGAACAGGTTTTGAACGTTTTATAGATTTTTAATTGCAGATTTAAAATATTAAAACTAATATTTTAATTAACAAAAGCATTGAAACATAAAAGACATAGAAGTAAATTAAAATTATTTATTTACTACAACGAACTTATATGACTTATATGTTTTAAAATTATCCTGATTATTATAGCATTTTATGAATCCAAATATTAAAGATACCCAAGAATTACTTTTTGATAATTGTGGATTCAAAGTTTCAAATATTGAAATCTAAAAAGAAAGTTCGGAATATTGCGCTCTTCGATTTGAAATAAATAATATCAAAATTTTGTTTCGTCAAGCGAAAATTACACCAACAAAAATTGGTCAATTTGTAACTTTGTGGAAACGAAATAGTATTAAAAATGTTATTGAACCATTCGAAGTTTCTGATGATATTGATTTATTTGTCATAAATGTAAAAACCGAAAACCGATTTGGACAATTTGTTTTTCCAAAATCGATTTTAATCGAAAAAGGAATTATTACTGTCAAGAAAGAAGGAAAACGTGCGATTAGAGTTTATCCAAAATGGGATTTAACCGAAAATAAACAAGCAATCAAAACCCAAAAATGGCAATTGGATTATTTTTTAGATATTCCAATTAATAGAAATTTAGATATTAATAAAGCGGAATTTTTATATAGTCAGTAATTGTAGAGACGTAATATTTTACGTCTAAATTGATAGTAAATGAAAAAAGGAAAATTAATAGTATTCTCGGCACCATCAGGTTCAGGAAAAACAACAATAGTTAGGCATTTATTAGGCATTGACGAATTGAATTTAGAATTCTCAATTTCGGCAGCTTCACGTGATCCTCGTGGAGAAGAAGTTAACGGAAAAGATTATTATTTTATATCGACTCAAGAATTCAAAAAACATATAAAAGCCGAAGATTTCTTGGAATGGGAAGAAGTATATCGTGATAATTTCTATGGAACTTTGAAAACCGAAATCGAACGCATTTGGGCTTTAGGTAAAAACGTAATTTTTGATATTGATGTGGCTGGAGGATTGCGAATAAAATCGAAATTTCCTGAAGAAACTTTGGCTGTTTTCGTGAAACCACCAAGTATTGATGAACTTAAAATTCGCCTCAAAAAACGATCTACCGAAAGTGATGATAAAATAAATATGCGCATCGCAAAAGCATCAATAGAGTTGGCGACGGCTCCACAATTCGATAAAATCATCAAAAATTATGATCTTGATGTTGCTAAGAATGATGCTTATGAATTAGTGAAGAATTTTATCTTAGAATAGTACTTAGTAAAAAGTGATTAGTTACAGAGTTATAAGTAATTAGTCAGAGAGTTATTAATTAAAATAATTTAGTTAAAATTAAATAGATTAAAAAATAAAGTATGAATAATATTAGAACATATAAAGATTTATTAATTTGGCAAAAAGGAATTATTTTAGTTGTTAAAGTATATAAATTAGTCAAAGATTTCCCAAAAGAAGAACTATATTCTTTAACGAATCAAATTAAACGAGCATCTGTTTCTGTTCCTTCTAATATTAGCGAGGGTTATGGCAGAAATACCGATAAATATTTTAGTCATTTTCTAGATATTGCTAGAGGTTCGCTTTATGAATTAGAAACACAAATCATCATTTCGAGAGAACTAGAATTTATAACAAACTTTGAATTATATGATGAAATTTTATCTATAATAACCGAAGAATCAAAAATGATTAATGCTTTTTCTAAAACATTACAACCCAAAAACTAATAACTTTTTACTAATAACTAATCACTAGTAAAATGAAAATAGGTTTATACTTCGGAACTTTCAACCCAATTCACATTGGACATTTGATAATTGCCAATCATTTAGCAGAACATTCTGATTTGGATCAAATATGGGTGATTGTAACGCCACACAATCCTTTGAAAGAAAAAAGCACTTTGCTAAGCGATGCGCATCGACTGGAAATGGTGCATTTGGCGACCGAAAATTATGCTAAAATAAAACCATCAGATTTTGAGTTTAAATTGCCGCAACCTAATTATACGGTTAATACTTTGGCACATTTGCAAGATAAATATCCAAAAAACGAGTTTTCTTTAATTATGGGCGAAGACAATTTGAAGAATTTTCATAAATGGAAAAATTATGAAACCATTCTTGAAAATCACGAAATTTATGTCTATCCACGCATTTCGTCAGATTTGGAGAATATTCAATTTAAGAATCATCTTAAAATTCATATTATAAACGCACCAATTGTAGAAATTTCATCTACTTTTATTCGTGAAAATATCAAAAACGGAAAAAATGTACAACCACTTTTGCCTAACAAAGTTTGGGAGTATATAGACAAATGTGGTTTTTATAAATAAACAAATTATTTTTAAAAATTTTAATTTCAAGTTTGATTATATTTGTAAAAATTATTTTTTGATAACAAACTCTGATATTTTCTCAATTTCCAATAAAAAACAATTCGAAAAATTGGCTTTAAAAGTTTTTCGTTTCCAACACGAAAATAATTTAGTTTACAAACAATTTTGCGATTTACGAAAAATTGAAGTTCAAAAAATCAAGTTTTTAAAACAAATTCCATTTTTGCCAATACAGTTTTTTAAATCGCACGAAGTTGTTTCGAATAAAAACCAAATTCAACAAATTTTTACAAGTTCTGGAACAACAAGCCCCCTAACCCCCGAAGGGGGAATTAGCAATGGAATAAATAAAAAAACAACAAGCCAACATTTTGTGACTGATGTTTCTTTATATGAAGAAAGTTACCGACAAGGATTTTCCGAATTTTATGGCAATATTGAAAATTATGTAGTTTTAGCACTCTTGCCATCTTATTTAGAACGTTCTGGTTCCTCATTGATTTATATGTTCGACGATTTAATAAAACGAACCAATAATCCAGAGAGTGGATTTTATTTGAATAATTATCAAGAATTAATTCAAAAACTAATTCAACTTGATAATTCAGGACAAAATGTAATTTTAATTGGCGTTACTTATGCACTTTTGGATTTAATTGAAATTCAAAAATTCAATCTAAAAAACACTATAATTATGGAAACTGGTGGTATGAAAGGCAAACGTAAAGAAATGATTCGTGAAGATTTGCACCAGCAACTTTGCGAAGGTTTTGGAATTTCAACCATTCATTCTGAATATGGAATGACTGAGTTGCTCTCGCAAGCTTATTCTTTAGGAAACGGAATTTTTGAATGTCCACAACAAATGCAAGTTTTGATTCGTGACACCGAAGATGCACTTTCGTTCGTCGATTCAGGAAAAACTGGCGGAATAAATGTCATTGATTTAGCAAATATAAACTCTTGCAGTTTTATTGCAACCCAAGATTTAGGAAAAAAATATCCCAACAATTCTTTCGAAATATTGGGACGTTTCGATAATTCGGATATTCGAGGTTGCAATTTGATGGTGGTTTAATTTCAATGTCGTTAAGTTAAGGAAAAGAAGATTATTTATATTGAAGATTTTTGATTAACGATTCTTGATTTCAGATATGTGAGATTGACAAAACATTGTAATTTTTATTTATTTACAAAAATCTGAAATCAAGAATCGTTAATCAGCATTCATAAATCAAATATTTTTTATGCTTCAATAATTTTAAAAGCTTCATCAATTGCAATACTTTTACCTTAGTTTTTCATCGCTTCATCAAATAATTTTACATCATGTGAATCTTCTAATTGTTCAATCAGTTTGTTGTATTTGTCAATTGGCAAAACAACCGCAGTTTTTTTTTCCTTTTTTATCTGTCAAAAATTGAGTTTCCATTTTTAAATTCTTTTTGTAAAGTTATGAAATTATAACACCCGAACCACAAAATAATTTTTCTTACCACTTTGCAACAATACAAACTGGTTATTGATTAAATCCGAAGTTGATAAAATAAAATCTTCGCCTACTTTTGCTTTATTAACAGCAATCGAATTGGCTGTTAAAGCACGTCTTGCTTCGCCATTCGATTTCATAAAACCAGTTTTTTCGTTCAAAACATCAATAATATTAATACCGTTTTCAATATCTGATCTCGAAATTTCTGCTTGCGGAACGCCATCAAAAACTTCTAAAAACGTTGCAGAATCCAATTGTTTCAAATCATCAGTACTCGAATTTCCAAACAAAATATTCGATGCTTGAATCGCTTTTTCTAAATCAGATTCAGAATGCACAAAAACTGTCAATTCGGCTGCCAAACGTTTCTGTAAAACCCTTAAATGTGGTGCAATTTTATGATCTTCAACCAAAGTATTAATTGTCGATTCATCAAGAAAAGTAAATATTTTAATATAATTTTCAGCATCAACATCGGTCGAATTCAACCAAAACTGATAAAATTGATATACAGAAGTTTTATCGGCTGTCAGCCAAACATTTCCATTTTCTGACTTTCCAAATTTAGTTCCATCGGCTTTGGTTACCAGCGGACAAGTCATTGCAAACGCTTTGTTATCTTCAGAATCGACATTCATTCTTCGCACTAATTCGGTTCCGGTCGTAATATTTCCCCATTGGTCGCTGCCACCCATTTGCAACAAGCAATTGTGGGTTTTGTGCAAATGATAAAAATCATAACCTTGAATTAGTTGGTAAGTAAATTCAGTAAAACTCATTCCGTCTCCATCAGCAGAAAGTCGTTTTTTAACCGAATCTTTCGCCATCATATAATTAACCGTTATTCGTTTACCAACGTCACGAGCAAAATTTATGAACGATAAATCCTTCATCCAATCATAATTATTAACCAAAATTGGCGCATTTGCAGCAGCAGAATTAAAATCCAAAAATTTCGACAAAACTGTTTTAATTCCAACAACATTGTGGTTTAAGGTCGTTTCGTCAAGCAAGTTTCTTTCGTTCGATTTTCCTGAAGGATCACCAATCATTCCAGTTGCGCCACCAACCAAAGCGATGGGTTTGTGACCAAATTTCTCTAAATGAACCAGCAAAATAATTGGAATCAAATTGCCAATATGCAAAGAATTGCTCGTTGGATCAAACCCAATATAAGCCGTTGTCATTTCTTTCAAAAGTTGGTCTTCGGTTCCAGGCATAATATCGTGAATTAATCCGCGCCACTGCAATTCTGCTACAATATTTTTCATTTCAAGTTATAATTTCTGCAAATATAAATCAATTCGATAGTTAGACAATTCAATATTTTAATAATTTTTAGAAGCGCAACAATTTCATTTTATCACAATACTTGTCCCGCTTTTCCTTCAATCTTTTTATAAATTGACACGGGTTTTAACCGTGGCAATTTATAAAAAGGATTTTCGTTGCAATCGGGGCTATTTCACGATTATTATTTTTCTTTAAAAACTTGGTTTTTGGCGCTTAAAACACGTTTAAAATCAATTAAGTTCGCTTAAATACAACATTTTACAAAATCTTATCAACAATTTCGCAAATAGAAACATTAAATTAACTAATTTTGCATACTTAAAATTGTGCCAAATCTTAAACTACCTACAATGAAACTAAAATTACTTTTTTTAATGACTTTTTGTTGCCTAAAATCCTTTGCTATTGATAATTATAAAAAAGGAGATATTCTGTATGTTTTAATAAAAGATGGTATTACCTTATACGAAAAACCAGATTTAAAAAGCAAAATCAAAAAACAATTAGGCTACAAAGACGAAGTTATGGTTCTCGAAGACAAACTCAAAAAAGTGCTGTTTACAATCGAAGAAATTTCGCCAATTCCAAGCGAAGATCCAGCAATTGATGCTTTCCCAGGATTTGTAATATCAGGATTTTGGGTAAAAATCATCACACACGATGCCAAAATCATAGGCTATGTTTACGATGCTTACTTGTCAACTATGAAAAATGGTTTCGATTTAACACGAGAATATTTCAACAAAGCTTACATTCTAGACCGATCAGTAGTTGTGCCACCCAAAAAAGCCGATGACTATCTTTTTGCCAATTCCTATTATTATATGAATGGTGCTTACATTCTTGAAAACGGTAGCGATTACAACGGTCACGCCCGATATTTCATTCCAAATATCAGTTTGCAAGAAGCTTACATGCTCATTAAAAGTCCAGGTTTATTTGAACTTGAAACAACCAACGGCAAAAACACAACCAAAATAGAAGGCGATAAATACAGCTTAGTTTTTTCATCAAAATTAGAAAAAAGAAGTCTTGATGTAAAAGTTGGAAAAATACCTGGTGTAGAAGTTGTGTTCGAAACTTGGGTTAAGCATTAAATTCTTAAAATATTTGAATTAAAATTATTGTGATAAAATATTTTGGTTTTAGAAATCTTTAAAATTAAATATTCTAAAACGAACCAATCAATTTTATTTTTTTATACTTTTGAATAAACAAAATTATTATGCAAGCAATAAAACAAATCGTCAAAGTAAAAAATCATAAATTTAGTGTTACACTTCCAAATGATTTTACAGCAGAAACTGTCGAAGTTATAATTTTGGCTTCTAATCAAGAAAACGATGTGCCCGAATGGCAACAAATTGAATCAGAAAGAAGGTATAAAGAGTATTTAAAAAATCCTGAGATTGCAATTTCTCACGAAGATTTTATGGTTAAAATTAATGCTTTGTAATGATATACGAAATTAATTATTTGCCTTTTGTTTTTGATGATATAAAAGAAAGCAAACTTTTCTATGAAGCAAGAAAGAAAGGTGTAGGCAAAGATTTTGTTGAGTCTGTAAAGTGTGAATTTAAAAAAATAGAAAAAAACCCTTTGTTATTTGAAATAAAATATCAAAATACAAGAATTGCTTTAATAGATACTTTTCCGATTGGAATACATTTTGAAATTAAAGAAAACACAAATGTTATTGTTGTCAAAGGCGTTTACCACACTTCTAGAAACCCCAAAATTTGGAACGATAGATTACTCTAAACAACCAAGTAAAATACTATAATTTTACAATTATTTCTAAATGAAAACCATTGCTTTATGGTTAATAATAGATTTTAAAACTTTTTAAGATTCAAGAAAATCATATTATCTTTACAGAATGATTCTAATAACTGGTGCTACAGGATTGGTTGGTTCGCATTTAGCGATTCATTTACTCGAAAATGAAGAAAATATTCGATGTATTTACCGAAGTAAAGATGCTATATTTAAAACTAAATCAATTTTCGAATTGCACAAAAAAGACAAACTTTTTGATAAAATTGAATGGATTCAAGCCGATATAAATGATATTCCAGCTTTAGAAATCACATTCGAAAATATAGAATATGTTTATCATTGTGCCGCTTTGGTTTCATTTGACCCAAAAGACGAAGAAAAACTTAGGAAAATAAATATTGAAGGAACTGCCAATATTGTCAATTTTTGTTTGACGAAAAACATCAAAAAATTGTGTTATGTTTCGAGTATTGCGGCATTTGGTGATTTGTTAGAACACGAAAAAATCATTAATGAAGCCACAGAATGGAATCCTGAAAAAACACATTCTGATTATGCAATTTCCAAATATGGCGCTGAAATTGAAGTTTTTCGTGCACATCAAGAAGGATTAAATGTTGTAATTGTTAATCCAGGAGTTATTCTTGGTGCAGGTTTTTTCGAATCGGGAAGTGGAGAAATTTTCACGAAAGTCAAAAACGGGTTGTCATTTTACACCAACGGTTCAACAGGTTTTGTAGCTGTAGATGATGTGATAAAAATTATGTTTAGATTAATGAAAAGTGAAATTAACGGCGAACGATTTGCATTGGTTTCCCAAAATTGTACTTATCAGTTTTTACTCGAAACAATTGCAGATGCTCTAAAAGTCAATAAACCATCGAGAAAAATCTCTAAATTTATTACAAATATAGCTTGGCGAATCGATTGGATTTTGTCTAACATTTTTCTTCAAAAACGAAAATTATCTCGAGATTTAGCCAATTCTTTGCATTCAAACGATATTTATTCGAACGAAAAAATCAAACAAACTTTGAATTTTGAATTCGAAAAAATTGCAACTTCTATTTTAAAAATTTCAAAGATTTATCCGTGATAAACTCTTGAAAAAACTATTTTACCTTCGTTAATTTCTAGCACTTCGGCTATTAATATTTCGTTTTCATTTTCTGCAAATCGAACATATTCCATAAAAACCCTATTTTCATTTGCCGTGAGCGATGTTACTTTGTAATTTAAGCTTGGAATGTTTACAAATGCTTCATTCCACCAATCGTTTAATGCTTTTTTGCCTTTTACAAAACCATTAGTTTCTGGTTTTTTGATTTTCAATTTTGGCGAAAAATGCTGTGCTTCATCATCGTATAATGATAAAAGTTGGTCTAAATTATGATTGTTAAAAGCATCGAACCACTTGTGGGCAATAGATAAATTTTTATTTGTTGGCATTTATTTTTTGTTTATTAAATGAAGTGGTTTAAACTTTTTGCAATTGGCTGCAAAATTGTCTTTTTGCCCCATATTTCAGATTTTTTTTATTCGATAGCGATGCTATCCAATAAAAAAAATCCAAAATCTGAAACAAAA
>JAYVBR010000021.1:0-4758 GCA_043750395.1 Bacteroidota bacterium
TTTTATTCGATAGCGATGCTATCCAATAAAAAAAATCCAAAATCTGAAACAAAAATCTTAATTTTTCGCTTCAATCAAAAAAGTTTAAACCACTTCAAATTAAAATTCCTTAAAGAAATAACTAATAATGAAAATTTTTTTTGAGGAAATTTTTATCGCACAATTACTCCATCGATAAACAAAATAGGAACTTCTTCGACATAATCTGGAGTTATGGAATTGGCTTTGAAAATGAATTTGCGGTCATATAAAGTTTCACCAATAAAAAATGTAACCATAAATTCATTGTTTAAAGTCAAGACGTCTTTGTAAATCATTTCGATTTTTCTAACAGAAACTGGTTCGATTTCTAGAAATGCGTGACGCAAAAGAGAAGTTTTTTTCATTTCTCCATCGATTGTTCCAAATGCTTTGGAAACGACCATTACGCCTTCGAGTTTAAAATCGGAATCGTTTACTAAATAGGCAAACCATACTTTTTCCAAAAAATCGTCTGACCATTCTTGGACTGCTGCTAGAAATACGTTTTCGACGATTGGAATTATGATGTCTTTTTTCATATTAAAGAATTAACCACGAAGTTCACTAGGATTTCACAAAGTTCACTAAGTTCACTAAATTTACCACTAAGCCCACTAAGATTGCACAAAGTTCACAAATTTTTTTTGAATAAAAATGCTTTGAACTGTTTTAAAAAAATAAGCACAAAGTTTAATAAGTTTATTAACAAAGATTAGTGGGCTTAGTGAAATCCTAGTGAACTTAGTGGTTAAAAAAATTAAATACTCGCCTTAAATTGTTCCAAAAACCGAACATCGTTTTCATAAAACATTCTGATATCGCCAATTTGATAAAGTAACATTGCGATTCTTTCAATTCCCATTCCGAAAGCAAAACCGTTGTATTCGTCTGGGTTAATGCCACAATTTTTGAGAACATTAGGGTCAACCATTCCACAACCCATAATTTCTAACCAGCCTGTTCCTTTAGTAATTCGGTAATCGGTTTCGGTTTTTAATCCCCAATAAATATCGACTTCGGCGCTTGGTTCTGTGAATGGAAAATAACTTGGGCGCAGTCGAATTTTCGATTTTCCGAACATTTCTTTAGTGAAATACAACAAAGTTTGCTTTAAATCTGCAAACGAAACGTCTTTGTCAATATATAATCCTTCGACTTGATGAAAAATGCAATGCGAGCGCGACGAAACGGCTTCGTTTCGGAAAACACGTCCTGGTGAAATGGTTCGAATTGGTGGTTTGTTGTTTTCCATATAGCGAACTTGCACAGACGATGTGTGCGTTCTAAGCAAAATATCAGGATTAGTTTGTATGAAAAATGTGTCTTGCATATCGCGTGCAGGATGGTATTCTGGCAAGTTCAAAGCGGTAAAATTATGCCAATCGTCTTCGATTTCTGGCCCTTCGGAAACATTGAATCCTACGCCTGAAAAAATATCTATTATTTGGTTTTTTACTAATGAAATCGGGTGACGAGCACCAATAACCAATGGTTCTGATGGACGAGTTAAATCGCCATAAAATCCTTTAATTTCCTCTTTACTTTCTAGTGCTTCTTGAATGGTTTTTACTTTTTCTTCGGCAATGGTTTTTAGCAAATTAATAACTTGACCAAATTCTTTTTTCTGGTCGTTTGGAACGTTTTTAAATTCGGCAAATACTTCTTTCAAAAGTCCTTTGCTTCCAAAAAATTTGATTCTAAATGCTTCGAGTTTTTCTTTGTTATTAGTAGAAAAATCCTTGGCTTCTGCTATATATTCTTTTATTCTGTTTGTAATTTTATTATAAATAGGATTGCAAATTTAACAAATTTGTTTCAAGTTTCAAGTTTAAGGTTTCAAGTTTCTTGCAGAAATCTACAATCTTCAATCTAAAACTTCTTTTTCAATAAAATAATTAACAATAGCTTCTTTCATTAAAACTGATTGTTCACCTGCTTTTAATGCTGGTAATTCTTCTTTTACTATATAATGCGGCCAACCTTCGGCATCGTAATATTCAAATTCGTAGTATCCATAAGGCTCTAATAATCTGCAAATTGCAATGTGCATTAGGTCTAATTTTTGATCTTTTTTGAATTCACGGTGTACTTTTCCGAGTTCTTGAACTCCGATTAAATAAATTATGGCATCTAAATCAAGATCTTCGCCTTGCGAAAATTGATTAGATAATATTTGGACTAGGTTTTCCCAGCGTTCTTTGAGTTGTATATCTCTGGACATTTTAAATTTCAGGTTTCAAGTTTCAAGTTTCAGGTTTCAGGTTTTACTGAAAAGAAATCTAATTATTTTTTGCAAATATAATGACTTGAAAACTGATTTTGATATTTGAACAAATCTTTTATCTTTGTTCGCTAATATTTATCCGTTTTTATGAGTTTTCTTGATATTGTACTTGGATCATTGTTGCTTTATGGAGCTTACAATGGCTTAAAAAAAGGTCTTTTTGTTGAATTGGCTTCTTTGATTTCGTTGGTTGTTGGCATTTTTGTTGCTATTAAATTTTCTTATTTAATTCGATCAATAATAGAATCTCACGTTTCTTGGTCACCAAAAATGATTGAAGTTACTTCTTTTGGATTGACTTTTTTAGTTGTTGTAATTGCTATTCACACTTTGGCAAAACTATTCACATCGATTGCAGATTTTGCTTATTTGGGTTGGTTGAATAAATTGGGTGGAGCAACTTTTAGTGTTTTAAAAACTGTTTTAATGTTGAGTATCGTTTTTAATTTGTTCCAAAAAATAAACATTAATAATTTTATTGCCAAGAAAGAAACCTTAGACAATTCAATGTTTTTTAACCCTATTCAAGAAGTTTCAAAGTTTATTTATCCGAGTTTGAATAAATGGTATGAAGATATTAAAACGAAAACTAAAGATTTAAAAATTGAATCTTATAAAGAGAACTAATTTTTATTTTTTTAAAAGAAAAGTTTGATTGGTATTCGAATAGTCATTAAGAATACGTTTAAATTCCGAAATTTGTGTTTTGTTAAGATTTTTGTATTGTTGGTATTTATTTGCCAATCGAATAATTTCTGATTTAAAAAACTCAGAATAATCTTTAACATTTTCGAAACCATATAATTCATAATATTCACACATTTTTTGCAAAAACTGTCCAACATTTTCATCTACTTTATCATCTTTTGACTCGTGATTTTCAACCCAACAATAACTTGGGATTTTTAAGTTTTCAGGTTCTTTTAGTTTTTTTCTGGTAATTAAATGTTCTATTTGTTCTTTATTGAATGTAAACTCTAGATTTATATTTTCTGATTTTTGAAAAGTTAAATACGGTTGATAAATGTCTGGAAGAGTAAGCATAGCAACTTCAACTACAATTTCGCCATTTTCAAATATGGGTAATTTGCAATTGACAAATTTTTCTAATTCTTTTCTTATTGGATTATAATCAATTTGGTCTTTCAAGTTAGTTGTATAAACTTTCAAATACGATTTTGTATTTCCGATTTGAGCTTTGTATTCATTACAATCCATTTTTTTTATAACATAAATATCTTTGGTTTTAAAAAATTTATATAATTCTAATTCTTTTTCATCTAATGTATAACCTGATGCGATTAGGTATTTTTTATTAAAAACTTCCCCCTGAAACTCAATTTTTTTCTTATTTACAAAAAAAGGGAAATCAACAATTGTTTGATTATTAACGTTTTCTGTGTTTTCGTAATGTTTTTTAATAATTGGAACTTTTTTTGTATTATTAAAAAATATTAATTCTGTCGCAACATTATCTCCTAAGCCATAAACAAATTTTCTATTATATTCATAGGTTAAGTTTTGAGTAAAGCTTAAACTATAACTTAAAAATAAACTTAAAATTAAGTATTTCATTCGATTCGTTTTTTACTTTAGTTCTTTTATCGCATTATTCTCAATCCAGCCCACTACTCCATCAGTCAATTGTACTTTTTTAAATGATTTTTCGGTTACCAAAACAAAAACTTTTGTTCCTTCGTGAAGTTTAATTATTTCTTTTGATGAAGATTTTGAATACAACAATAACGAAGTAACCTCAGCGAAAACAATCGCAGGTTTATCATTTTGTGAATGTGATTTTTCGAAAATTGCCGATGCCAAGCTGATTAAAACAAAAGCAAAAACAACAATCATGCCGCTAAAAAGCAATCGTTTTATTATCGATGCTTCTGAGAAATAATACAATATGAAAAATAATAAAAATAACATTCCAAAAACTACTGCAATCCAAGCCCAAGTATCATAATGAAATGTTGATGTAAAATTGTGGAGTAACTTCGATATTCCAACTTTTTCGATTACTTTAATATCGTCAATTTGTAGTTTTTTGGCGATTTCAAGGTTGTTTTTGGCTGCTTCGAAATCTGGATTTAATAATAACGCTTTTTCATAATTATATATTGTTGGCGCAACTTTATTGAGTTTGTAATAACAATTGGCAATGTTAAAATACAATTCGGGTGATTGTTTTTGGCTTCTAAAAACTATCGTTTCGTAAACATCAATTGCTTCTTGATAATTGCCTTGTTTGTACAAAGTATTGCCATTCTCGATGCCCGTTTGTGCAAAGAAAATGTTTGATATTAATAAAAATAGGTAAACTAAATTTTTCATTTCATTTTTTTTAACCACAAAGCTCACAAAGATATTTTTCCTTGTGAGCTTTGTGCTTTCTTAATGGCTTAGTGGTTAAAGCTCATCCGGAAATATCTTACCCGGATTTAAAATGTTAT
>JAYVBR010000022.1:0-4755 GCA_043750395.1 Bacteroidota bacterium
GTGCATCATTAGATCAAATCAACGAAATTACCGATGAAGCTGGCGTACCACGTTTCGGACACACACACCTTTACGACGGTGGCACAGGAGAACGATTCCACCAAGCAGCAACAGTTGGAGTAATTTATATGTTGAAATTGGGGCACATGGTAGACGACAAAATGCACGCTCGTTCTATCGGACCATACTCATTGATAACGCAACAACCGTTGGGTGGAAAAGCCCAATTTGGAGGACAGCGTTTCGGAGAAATGGAAGTTTGGGCACTCGAAGCTTACGGAGCATCTTCTACTTTAAGAGAAATCTTAACAGTAAAATCAGACGACGTAATCGGAAGAGCCAAAACATACGAAGCAATTGTAAAAGGAGAATCAATGCCAGAACCAGGTTTACCAGAATCATTCAATGTATTAATGCACGAATTGAAAGGTTTAGGTTTAGACATTCGATTAGAAGAATAAATACAGTTTACAGTCGCAGTCTCAGTTAAAACTGAAAACTGCGACTGAAAACTTTTTTAACCAATCATATTAAAAATCTAAAATTATGAATAGAATTTTTTTAATATTTATTTTATTTTTTTCAATTTGTACTTTTTCTCAAGTGGATAGTGATGCTTTTAAAAATGCTGCAAAAACAGCAACGAAGTTATTTAATGAAAATAAACAATGCGTTCCTTATGTTGTTTGTTTAAATAAATTCCTTGATTTGAATTCAACTAAATATAAAATTAAAAGTTACAAATCATATAAATATAGCACTATTCAAATTAATGCTTACATAAATCATAATGGTTTCGATTTAGGAAATACTCCTATTTCAGATAATGGTTTGCACTATATTGTTGAAATTGATGGATATGTTTTTGATAATAATAATCCACAAGGAATATTAAAGTCAACTTGGGAAAGTAAATTAGAATGTATAAAAGGCATTTTTCCAAAAGGATTTAATGATAGGTCACAAGTTTTAAAACCATTAACTTTAAAATAATCATAAGATGTTTTATAAAAAATTATTGCAATTGTCAGAAAAACCACAACTTTTTGGAGTGGAAAGTATTGAAGATATAAGAGTTTTTATAATAGGCATTAGTGAATCTTTAAATTTATTTGGTGGTAAAGAAGATGCAGATTATAAAGATTTTCAAAATTTTCAGAATTGGATAGTAAAAAGGTACGATGCTGGAGAATCATCAAATTGGGTTTCATTAATTAGATACAATTCAATAGGAAACAAAGATTCAATAAATTTATTTTCGAATTTATTGAAAAATTATTTAGAAGAAACTATCATCTCGTAAATAAAAAATATCAATAGTAAAAACTATGATCAACAATAGAAATAACAACAGTAATAATAACCAAAAAGATAAAAATCCTGTAAAGAGATTTAACAAAATATCTATTGGATTGGCATCACCAGAATCTATCTTGGCAGAGTCAAGAGGCGAGGTTTTAAAGCCAGAAACTATCAATTACAGAACCCACAAACCAGAACGTGATGGACTTTTCTGCGAACGAATTTTCGGACCAGTAAAAGATTTCGAATGTGCTTGTGGAAAATACAAACGTATACGTTACAAAGGAATCATTTGTGACCGTTGTGGAGTAGAAGTAACCGAGAAAAAAGTACGACGTGATAGAGTAGGACACATCAATCTTGTTGTGCCAATCGCTCATATCTGGTATTTCCGTTCGCTTCCAAACAAAATTGGTTATATATTAGGTTTACCTTCTAAGAAATTAGATATGATAATTTACTACGAACGTTACGTGGTAATTCAGGCTGGTATTGCCAAAACTCCAGACGGAGAATCAGTTAACAGACTTGATTTCTTGACCGAAGAAGAATATTTGAATATTCTTGATACTTTGCCACAAGACAATCAATATCTTGATGATTTTGATCCTAATAAATTTGTTGCCAAAATGGGAGCAGAGTGTATTATGGACTTGTTGGCTCGTATCGATTTAGATGCATTATCTTATGATTTACGTCACTCAGCTAACAACGAAACATCAAAACAAAGAAAAACAGAAGCATTAAAAAGACTACAAGTTGTAGAATCTTTCCGTGAGTCTAACTTGAACCGTGAAAACCGTCCAGAATGGATGATTATGAAAGTCGTTCCAGTTATTCCACCAGAATTGCGTCCATTAGTTCCACTTGATGGTGGTCGTTTCGCAACTTCAGATTTGAATGATTTGTACCGTCGTGTTATCATACGTAACAACCGTCTTAAAAGATTAATGGAAATCAAAGCTCCAGAAGTAATCTTGAGAAACGAAAAACGTATGTTGCAAGAATCAGTAGATTCATTGTTTGATAATACAAGAAAAGCATCTGCTGTAAAAACAGAATCAAACCGACCTTTGAAATCTTTATCAGATTCATTGAAAGGAAAACAAGGTCGTTTCCGTCAAAATTTACTTGGAAAACGTGTAGATTATTCTGCTCGTTCGGTAATTGTTGTTGGACCAGAATTGAAATTATTCGAATGTGGTATCCCAAAAGATATGGCAGCCGAACTATACAAACCATTCGTTATCAGAAAATTGATAGAACGTGGAATTGTGAAAACGGTAAAATCTGCAAAGAAAATAATAGACAAAAAAGAACCAGTAGTTTGGGATATCCTTGAAAACGTAATCAAAGGACATCCTATTTTACTAAACCGTGCGCCGACTTTGCACAGATTGGGAATTCAAGCATTTCAGCCAAAATTAATTGAGGGAAAAGCAATCCAATTGCACCCTTTAGTTTGTACGGCATTTAATGCGGATTTCGATGGAGATCAGATGGCAGTTCACTTGCCACTTGGACCAGAAGCAATCCTTGAAGCACAATTATTGATGCTAGCATCTCACAATATCTTGAATCCAGCTAACGGTGCGCCGATAACTGTACCATCTCAGGATATGGTTTTGGGTCTATATTATATGACCAAAGAACGTTTGTCAACTCCAGAAATGAAAATTCTTGGACAGGATTTAGTTTTCTATTCTGCCGAAGAAGTAAATATTGCTTTAAACGAAGGAAGATTAGAATTGAATGCTCGTGTGAAAATTCGTGCAAAAGATTTTAATGAAGCTGGAGAATTAGTTTACAAAATCATTCAAACAACCGCTGGTCGTGTCTTGTTTAATGAAGTTGTTCCAGAAGCAGCAGGTTATATCAATGATGTATTGACTAAGAAAAACTTACGTGATATTATCGGACATATTCTTGCCGTTACAAATGTTCCTACAACAGCAGCATTCTTGGACGAAATGAAAGATATGGGATACAAATTTGCCTTCAAAGGTGGATTGTCATTCTCTCTTGGAGATATTCGTATTCCTGAACAAAAAACCAAATTAATTGCAGATGCTCGTGAGCAAGTTGAAGGAATTTCTGCCAATTATAATATGGGTTTAATTACCAATAACGAACGTTACAACCAAGTTATTGACATCTGGACATCTGCGAATGCTGAATTGACAGAAGCAGCAATGAAAAATATCCGTGAAGACCAACAAGGTTTCAACTCGGTTTATATGATGCTTGATTCTGGTGCGCGTGGATCTAAAGAACAGATTCGTCAGTTAACTGGAATGCGTGGATTGATGGCAAAACCTAAAAAATCAACCGCTGGTGGTGGAGAAATTATCGAGAATCCGATTCTTTCTAACTTTAAAGAAGGATTATCGATTCTTGAATATTTCATCTCGACTCACGGTGCGCGTAAAGGATTAGCAGATACGGCTTTGAAAACGGCTGATGCTGGTTACCTTACTCGTAGATTGCACGACGTTTCTCAAGACGTTATTGTTAATATTGACGATTGTGGTACTTTACGTGGAATCGAAGTTTCGGCTTTAAAGAAAAACGAAGAAATCGTAGAAACATTAGGCGAAAGAATTTTGGGACGTGTTGCTTTGCAAGATGTTATCAATCCTTTGACTAATGAAGTTATGATAGGCGCAGGTTTGCAAATAACCGAAGCCATAATGAGACAAATAGAAGCATCGCCAATCGAAAGTGTAGAAGTTCGTTCGCCACTTGTTTGTGAAGCTGTAAAAGGAATTTGTGCTAAATGTTACGGTCGTAACTTAGCCACTGGAAAAATGACTCAAAGAGGAGAAGCTGTTGGTGTAATTGCCGCACAATCAATCGGTGAGCCAGGAACACAGTTAACATTGCGTACTTTCCACGTTGGTGGAGTTGCGGGTGGAATTTCTGAAGAATCTAGTATTTTAGCTAAATTCGCTGGTCGTCTTGAAATCGAAGATTTAAAAACAGTTAAAGGAGAAGACAATGACGGTCAACCAGTTGATATTGTTGTTTCTCGTTCATCTGAATTGAAATTAATTGATGTTAAAACTGGTATTTTATTAGCAACTAACAACATTCCTTACGGTGCAAGTATTTACGTTAAAGACGGAGATAAAATCGAAAAAGGAAGCACTATTTGTAAATGGGATCCATATAATGGTGTAATTATTTCTGAATTTACAGGAAAAATTGCATACGAAGATTTAGAACAAGGTCAATCGTTTATGGTTGAAATTGATGAGCAAACTGGTTTCCAAGAGAAAGTAATTTCTGAAGGAAGAGCCAAAAAATTAATCCCAACTTTATTAGTATATGGTAAAGATGGCGAATTAATCAGAAGCTATAACTTACCAGTTGGTGCTCACCTTATGGTAGAAGATGGCGAGAAAATTAAAGCAGGTAAAATTTTAGTAAAAATTCCACGTCGTTCTTCTAAAT
>JAYVBR010000023.1:0-2030 GCA_043750395.1 Bacteroidota bacterium
AAAAAGTATTTTACTTATTTTGTTATGTTTTATTATTCCAAAAAATTATTCTCAAGAATATTTCCCGAATAATGAAAGTGTACAAAATAAAAACAAAAATTTTACAGCTTTTACAAATGCAAAAATTGTTGTTACACCAACACAAATAATCGAAAAAGGAATCTTATTAATCCAAAACGGAAAAGTAGTTTCGACGGGTACAAACATCAAAATTCCAAAAAACTGCACTATTATTGACGTTACTGGCAAATCAATTTATCCATCATTTATTGATATTTATACCAGTTTTGGTGTCGAAAAACCAAAAAAATCAGAAAATTCTGAACGTAGACCATTATATGATACCAAAAGAGTTGGTTATTATTGGAACGAAAGCATCAAGCCCGAAACAAATGCGATTGAAACCTACAAATACGATGCAACAAAAGCCGAAGAACTTTTAAAACTTGGTTTTGGCGTGGTTGGAACGCATCATCAAAACGGAATTGCTCGTGGAACTGGCGCTTTAATTGCTTTGAATAATAACGATGCTAAATCTAGAATAATCTCGAATTCGATTACTAATCATTTTTCATTTACAAGATCAGCAACTACAAATCAAAGTTATCCAAGTTCGCTAATGGGTTCGATGGCTTTAATTCGACAAATGTATTTCGATTTAGATTGGTATAAAAAAGGCAATTCGCTAACCAAAGATTTATCGCTTGAAGCATTGTCAAATAACGAAAAATTGATTCAAATTTTCGAAACTGGCGATAAATTAAATAGTTTACGAGCATCAAAAATTGCTAAAGAATTCAATTTGAATTATGTTTTGAAAGGCTCTGGAAATGAATTTGAACGCATTGAAGAAATCAAAAAAACCAATTCGAAATACATAATTCCAATTAATTTTCCAGAAGCCTATGATGTTTCGGATAATTATCAAGCCAACCAAATGGAACTTGCCGATTTGCGTTTTTGGAATCAAGCACCAACCAATTTGAAAGTTTTATCCGAAAACGGAATTCAATTTGCATTAACAACCGATTTACTCAAAAAAGTAGAAGATTTTAGAACCAATTTATTAAAATCTATCGAATACGGATTTGATAAAACCAAAGCATTAGAATCATTAACCACAATTCCTGCGTCATTATTGAATAAAAGCAACGAAATTGGAAATTTAAATGCTGGAAGTTATGCGAATTTCATAATTACAAATGGTGAAATATTCGATAAGAAAACTATTTTTTACGAAAATTGGGTTCAAGGAAACAAATATGTTATCAATGACTTGAATGCGAAAGATATTCGTGGAAACTATGATTTGTCAATTGATAATATAACTTATAAACTTAAAATTGAAGGCGAAGTTATAGCTCCAAAATTCGAAATTGTAAATAGCGAAACTAAAAAAGTCATCAATAAATTATCGATTGCAAACAATACCATTTCTGGAATCATAAAATCGAATGATACAATAAAAACCAATTACACAAGAATCAACGGATTTATCGAAAATCTTGAAAATTTATCAGGAAAAGCCATTTTATTTAATGGAAATGAAACCAAATGGAAAGCCACAAAAACAAGTCCGTTTGTAATAACAAAAGATACATCGAAAGTCACAAAACCTAATAAAATATTTGCAACCACAATGCCAAATATCGCATACGGAAATGTTCAAAAACCATCGCAACAAACCATCATTTTTAAAAATGCAACGGTTTGGACTAATGAAAAAGAAGGAATTCTAACAGAAACAGATGTTTTAATCAAAAATGGTAAAGTAGTTTCGATTGGTGAAAATTTAACTGATGCTTCTGCCACAATCGTAGATGCAAAAGGAAAACATTTAACAGCAGGAATTATCGACGAGCATTCACATATTGCGATTTCTAAAGGAGTGAACGAAAGTGGACACAACTCTACAGCAGAAGTTACAATCGAAGATGTTGTCAATTCCGAAGACATTAATATTTATCGAGAATTGGCTGGTGGCGTTACAACATCGCAGTTATTGCACGGTTCGGCGAACCCAATTGGTG
>JAYVBR010000024.1:0-10987 GCA_043750395.1 Bacteroidota bacterium
GTCAAAAAATAAAATAACTATGTCCGAAATTTACAAAACAGACAAACAAGAGTTTTTCGAAAAAAGTTTACAGCTTATTTTTGAGTTAGAAACAACAATTGAAGCCTTAGAAGATATTGCAGAACCTCACGCCGTTTGGAAACAATTTTGTTTGTTGCCAAGCAACGATGATTGGAACCATCCAGATAACGACCATTGGGACACAGGAAATTATTAATTTATGCAAAACATTAGTCTTAGCGATATTATATTTACGCCTTATCCATATTCGGATTTTACAGAATTAAAAAATCGCCCAGTATTGGTAATCTCTAAAAATAATAATAAAGATGTTATAATTGTAAAAATAACATCAGTAATAAAAAATAGTGATTTTAATTATTTAATAAATCCTAAAAAAATAAATTTTGTCTTGCTAAAAGAAAGTCAAATAATACTAAATTCTATTTCTACAATCGATAAAAATTTAATTTTAAAAAAAATAGGAAGAATTTTTGATGATGAACTAGATTTAATTTTAAATAAAATAAAAGCTAATTTAACAAGATAATGAATAAATGATAACTTTTTAAAAAAAAATAAACCAATGGCAGAAATAACCCTAAAATACGATGCAAGAAATGTTATTGCAAAAAAAACAATAGATTATATACTTTCTATTGGTGTTTTTAAAAGTAACGCAAAAAATAGTCAAAATATACCAGTAACAAAAACCATTATAAAAGAAATTAAACTAACCGCCAAAGACGAAGTTTTTTTGAAAAAAATAAGAAAATTGGGTAGCGATTGTCGTGGAATAAAAAATGGGACTAATAAAACAAAGTATAAATCTTTACAAACTTTATTAGATGAATTATAATATTGAAATTCACAAAGAGTTTGAAAAAGAATTAAAAGCATTAAATAAAAAATTTCCTTCTTTAAAATCGGATTTAAAAAAATTGATGACCAATATAGAAAAAGAATTATTACTTGCAGACGATTTGGGAAACGGTTTTAAAAAAATTTCTATTCAAATAAAATCAAAAGGCAAAGGCTCAAGTGGTGGCGGTCGAATAATTAGTTATGAAACAATAATATCTGTAAATCAAACAAATGTATTGTTTGGTTGTATTTATAACAAAACCGATTATGATTCAATTAATTTGGATATTTTAAAGAAAAATTTGGGTTTAGAATAATTATTTAATTAACCGAAAAATCGATTAAATTTATCATTTTTTTACACTCCAAATATTTTTTTTTGTCTCGAATCGAATCTTTAATTATTTTGTTAATTTGGGATCTAATAATTTTGAGTTGTTGCAATTTATAATCTTGATTAGTTTCTGAATCGAGTAAAAAAAGTTTTTGTTTAAGTTCTTTTATCATTCTTCTTCAATTTTTCGGAATAATTATTTATAAAACATATCCTTATATTAGTAATAAATCAGGAATACAAAAACCGCATACAAAGTAATTTTTTTTCAAATTTATACAAGCGATGAAGTCAATAAAACCTTTGTTAATTAGTTAAAATACGGATTCATACCCCTGAGGTCGACAGTTCGACCCTGTCTCTCGCTACATTTATTAAAAAAACCGACTAATTTTAGTCGGTTTTTAGTTTTTATAAAAATCTTTTAAGAAAGTTTTTCTATTAATTCTTTATAATTTAAGTTCAATAATTCGCCTGTAATCAAATTTTTAAGTCCAAATTTATTTTCTGAAACTTCTTTTTCTGAAATAATTACTGCAAACGGAATTTTTCTTTTGTCAGCGTGTTTGTATTGTTTGTCAATTTTTGCATTATCAGGATATAGTTCTACTTTTAAACCTAATTTTCTTAAATCTTTAATGGTTTTCATTGCATAAAACGCTTCGTTTTCGCCGTAATTTAAAAATAAAGCTTGTGTTGATGAAGTTACAGCTTCAGGAAACAAATTCATTTCTTCGATAACCAAATAAATACGGTCTAATCCAAATGAAATTCCAACGCCACTCATATCTTTCAATCCAAAAATTCCAGTCAAGTCGTCATATCTTCCACCACCGCCAATAGAACCCATTGCAACTTGTTTTGGTGGTGAGACTTCGAAAATAGCTCCTGTATAATAATTTAAACCTCTAGCCAAAGTTACATCTAGATCTAAAATTGTACTTGACAATCCTAGTTTTTCGGCTTTATCACAAATGAATTTTAATTCCTGAACGCCTTTTATTCCTTCGCTTGAAGCGGATAAAAGAATCGCAAGCTTGTCGATTTTTTCTTGAATAGTTCCTGTAAAATTAAATAATGGTTGCACTTTTTCGATTGCCAATTCTGAAATTCCTTTTTCAAGCATTTCTTTTTTTACACCATCTTCGCCAATTTTATCGAGTTTGTCCAAAGCAACTGTAAAATATATTAATTTGTCTGATGCGCCAATAACTTCGGCAATTCCTGAAAGAATTTTTCGGTTATTGATTTTAATTGTTGCTCCGTTTAAACCTAAATCTGCAAAAACCGAATCATATAATTGTATTAATTCGACTTCTTGCCACAACGATTTTGAGCCAACAACATCGGCATCGCATTGATAAAATTCTCTAAAACGTCCTTTTTGAGGTCGATCGGCGCGCCAAACTGGTTGAATTTGATAACGTTTGAAAGGAAATTCGATTTCGTTTTGATGTTGCACTACATAGCGTGCGAACGGAACTGTCAAGTCATAACGCAATGCTTTTTCGGAAATACTTGGTGTTAGTTTTGTGCTGTTTTTAGTTTCTAAAAATTCAGAATTTGCTTTTTCAAGATAATCTCCGGAATTTAGTATCTTAAAAATTAATCTATCGCCTTCTTCTCCGTATTTTCCCATTAAGGTTTCAGAGTTTTCAAAACTTGGCGTTTCGATAGGTGCAAAACCAAATTTTTCGAAATTGGTTTTTATGATTTGAATAATGTATTGCCGTTTTGCAACTTCTGTTGGCGAGAAATCTCTTGTTCCTTTTGGTATGCTTGGTTTTTGAGCCATTTTTTATTTTTAGATATTTGATTTTGGATTTTGAAATCTAAAATCTTTAATTATTAATTATTAATTGATGCAAATATCTTATTTTTAAAATAACTTTTCTAAATTTTTGATAGATTTTTGAAACAAATTAAGTTTAATTTTTAAATAAATAATTCTTGAGAAATTGAAAACCCTAGCCTTTATAGAAGGGAATCTCGTCTTTTGGGACGAGAGGAATGATAGCGCGATCAGCTCCAAAAAAAAATAGAGTTATTTGTAACAAAAAACGTATTTTTGAGTCAAATATAAACTATGTTTAAATTATTTAGAGAAAATATTAAAATTGCAATTGGTTCTATCAGAACGCAGTTGTTGCGAACGATTTTGACAGCTTTGATTATTGCGATTGGCATCTCGGCATTGGTTGGAATTTTGACAGTTTTGTCTGCTTTGGACAACAAAATTACTAAGAATTTTGCTTCGATGGGTTCGAATACTTTCAATATTGACCAGTTCGATTTTTCTAAGCAAAACAACAACGACGAAAGCGAAGACAGATTGAATCCGATAATTTCTTATACCGAAGCGGTAGAATTTAAGCAGAAATATAATTATCCGTTTACGCAAACTTCGTTGTCATTTACAGCAACTCAAACCGCAGAAGTAAAGTTCGAAAGCGAAAAAACCGATCCTGAAATTTCGGTTCTTGGTGTCGATGAAAACTATATGATGAACTCGGGTTTGGAAACAATGTTCGGAAGGAATTTTACAAATTTTGATATTTCGAACAATACTTATTCCTGTGTAATTGGTTCTGATTTTGCCAAAAAAGGTTTGCTGAAAGATGTGAACCCAATTGATAAAATTCTATCAATTCGTGGTGCGAAATTTAAAGTTATTGGCGTTTTGAAAGAAAAAGGTTCCACTTTTGGCAAACGTCAAGATTTGCGGGTTTTAATTCCGATTCAGGTTGCTCGATCACTTTTTACGGCTTCGGATATTAATTATACGATAAGTTCGATGGTTAGTAAAAATCTTTTTTTGAATCAAGCTATTGATAATGCGATAACTACAATGCGAAAAGTTCGAAAATTAAGTCCCGTGAAAGACCAAAATTTTGCCATTTCGAGAAGTGACGATTTGATTAATAAAATTAAAGATATTACTGGATATTTAAAAATCGCAGCCGTTGTTATTGGTTTAATTACAATTTTTGGCTCTTCGATAGCACTTATGAACATAATGATAGTTTCGGTAACCGACAGAACTCGTGAAATTGGTGTTCGAAAAGCGTTGGGTGCAACCAAAGTTACGGTCGCCGTTCAGTTTTTTATGGAAACATTAATTATTGGTCAAATGGGCGGCATTTTAGGAACAATTATCGGAATTTCGCTGGGATATTTGGTCTCGACATTGGCAGAATTCGAATTTGTAATTCCTTGGTTGGCAATTATTTCGGCATTTGTAATAAGTTTTATTGTAGCCATTGCATCTGGTTCTTATCCTGCTTGGAAAGCTGCAAAATTAGATCCAATTGAGGCCTTGAGGTATGAATAAAATTTTAGTGATTAATTTTTAGTGATTAGTGATTAGTCGAGCAGATTAATTTTCTTACTTTATAATTCACTTTTTACTAAAAACTAATTACAAATCATTATTCACTTTTAACTATTCACTAATAAATAAAAAAGCTGTTTAATTAAATTGAGCAAAAATCATTCTATCATTTCCATAAATATCTTGTCGCAATTCAATATTTTTAAAACCTAAATTTTCGAGTAATTCAATTGTTTCTTTGGCTAAATATTGATTAATTTCGAAGAATAATTGCCCTTTTTTAGATAAATTTATTTTGGCTAATTCGGCTATTTTTTTATAAAAAATTAATGCATCATTATCATTGACAAATAATGCCAAATGTGGCTCGTTATCTAAAACATTTTTACGAATTTCGTGTTTTTCTATGTTCCGAACATAAGGCGGATTTGAAACTATTATGTCAAATTTTTGATTTATTAACCCTTCGACTGCGCTCAGAGAGACAGTCTCGAGAATATTTTTTTGAATGAAAGTAATATTTACATTATTTATTTCTGCATTTTTTTTGGCTATTGCCAATGCTTTTATTGAAACATCAAGAGCGAAAACTTCAGAATTTTGAATGTTTTTAGCCAACGAAATCGCAATGCAACCAGAACCAGTTCCGATATCTAAGATTTTTAGTTTTTTTGAACTTTCAATATTAGTATTTTCTTTTATTATCCATTCGACCAATTCTTCTGTTTCGGGTCTCGGAATCAATACATTTTTGTTGATTTCAAAATCCAATCCATAAAAACTCGTTGTACCTATTGTATATTGAATTGGAATTTCGAGTTTTAATTTTACGAGAATTTCATTCCAAACCGATAAATCTTGTTCAGAAAATTCTAAATCAATGTTTAAAGCCAAATCGATTCTTTTTAGATTATTTTTATTTTCTAGAATGATATAAAAAAAACTTTCAACTTCGATTTCATCATATAAAGATGTAAGTTGTTCTTGAAAAAATGATTTGTATTGTTTGATTTTCATTATAATTAATATGATTACAAAGATTTTATCATCCAAACTGGGCAACTTGTGTGACCAGTATTTCCGATTGGTGCATCGATATTTTTGAAACCTACTTTTTTATATAATTTTTGCGCCGATTCCATATAATGCATTGTTTCAAGATAGCATTTTTCGTAACCGAATTCTTTTGCTTTGGCAAGACACATTTCCATTAATTTGGTTCCAAGTCCCAAACCACGGCATTCGGGCAAAAAATACATTTTTTGAAGTTCACAAATTTCGTTTTGCAAAGTTCCAATTCCTGCTCCACCAATAATTCGTCCTTCGTTTTCGATAACATAATAAACGTTTTTTGGTTCGGAATAAACTTCAAATAAATTGAATAAATAAGGATCCGAATAAGCTGTTCCGATTTTTGGCGCACCCATTTCCATTAAAACTTTTTGAACTAAATCGCCAACTTGCTGATTATCTATTTTTTCTATTAATCTAATATTCATAGAACAAATGTAGTATTTTTGTGAAGTGAATACAAATGAAAAATACATAAAACGTTGCATTGAAATTGCAAAAAACGGTTTAGTAAACGCAATGCCCAATCCGTCGGTTGGAGCAGTTATTGTTTATAATGACACTATTATTGGCGAAGGTTTTACATCGAGTTATGGTGGAAATCACGCCGAAGTCAATGCAATTAATTCGGTAAAAGACAAATCATTGCTTTCTAAATCAACAATTTATGTAAGTCTTGAGCCTTGCTCGCATTTCGGAAAAACGCCACCTTGTTGCAACATAATTATCGAAAATAACATTCCGAATATTGTGGTTGGCATTCTCGATTCTAATGAAAAAGTTGCTGGAAACGGCATTAAAAAACTTTTAGAATCTGGAAAAAATGTAATTGTTGGCGTTCTCGAAAAAGAAAGTTATGAGTCGAATATCAGATTTTTTACATTTCACGAAAAAAAACGACCATATATTATATTAAAATGGGCCGAAACCCAAAACGGGTTTATTGCTCCGTTAATCAGAAATGAACAAAAACCTGTTTGGATAACCAATGAGTTTTCGCGACAATTGGTTCATAAATGGCGCAGCGAAGAACAAGCAATTTTGGTCGGAACTCAAACTGTTATCGATGACAATCCAAAACTAGACGTTAGAGATTGGACAGGAAAAAATCCTGTAAGAATAGTTTTGAACTTAAATAATCGCATTCCCAATGAAAACCATATCTTTGATAAACAACAAGAAACTTTTGTGATTTCGAATGAAAATATTGATAATAGTAAAAGTTTAGCCCAAGAAATAGCTTCCTTATTATATACTAAAAATATTCAATCAGTAATTATTGAAGGCGGACGACAAACATTGCAAACATTTATTGATGCAAATTTTTGGGATGAAGCAAGAGTTTTTAAAGGGAACTTATTTTTTGAAGATGGAATAAAAGCGCCAGTTTTGAATAAAAAATGGATTTCGAAAACTACAATTCTTAATGATGAACTTTTAATTTTTAGAAATTATGATTAATACTATTATTTTTGATTTTGGCGATATTTTTATTAATTTGAATTACGAAAAATCAAAAACTGCTTTTGAAAAATTAGGCTTAAATAATTGGAATGATGATTTAAAATCTCAAAATTTGTTGTTCGAAATCGGGCAACTATCTGAATTACAATTCCTAGAAAGCTTTCAAAAATACATTCCAAATGCTGATTTGCTTGAAATTCGTGCCGCTTGGAATAGCTTGATTGGCGATTTTCCATTGCGAAGATTAGAATTTCTTCAAATGTTGGCTAGAAATTACAAACTGATACTTTTATCAAATACCGATGCGATTCACATTGCACAATTTGAGCACAAAGTCGGAATGACATTTGCAAGTGATTTTTATCAATGTTTCGAAAAAGTATATTTTTCTTATGAAGTTGGCATTCGAAAACCCGATGAAGCATTTTTTAAACTATTGATAAAAAATCATAATTTATCAGAAAAAAGAACTTTGTTTGTTGATGATAAAAAAGAAAATACCGATGCCGCCGAAAAATTAGGCATTCAAGTTTGGAATTTGCAAGTTGGTAAAGAAGACGTCGTAGATTTAAGTAAAAAGAAAATTTTGTAATTTTTGGACACTTACAAAACATTCAAATTTTCGACCGAAGCAATTTTATTTAAAGAAAAAAACAGCAAATTTTTTGGCTATGGTTTTCCAATTCAATCGGAAGATGAAGTAAAACCGCTAATTGATATTTTGCGAAAGCAACATTTTGGCGCAGGTCATTTTTGTTATGCCTATCAAATAGGAACTGAAAAAATTCAATTTCGAGCAAATGATGACGGCGAACCAAGCAATACTGCTGGAATGCCAATTTATGGTCAAATACAATCTTTTGAAATTACAAATGTATTAATTGTTGTGGTTCGTTTTTTTGGTGGAACAAAATTAGGCGTTGGTGGATTGATTTCTGCCTATAAAAAATCAGCTCAATTGGTTATTGAGAATGCTTCCATTATCGAAAAAATTATAAACATACATTATCTTATTTCATTTGATTATAAAAATATGAACAAAGTAATGCGAATCATTAAAGAAAAAAATCTCGAAATAATTGCTCAAAAAATGGAATTATCTTGCGAAATAGAAATTGCAATCCGAAAAAAAAATGCCGAAATAGTTTTCGACATTTTTGATAATTTGTTTGAAATAAAAATAGTTTAGTAATCAAAATAATGTAAAATATCTTTAGAATCTCACAAAGTGAAAGTA
The DNA here is from genome assembly GCA_043750395.1 of Bacteroidota bacterium. Taxonomy (GTDB): domain Bacteria; phylum Bacteroidota; class Bacteroidia; order Flavobacteriales; family Flavobacteriaceae; genus Flavobacterium. Next base: position 8,302 of record JAYVBR010000024.1, read on the forward strand.
TTTATAATAATATTGCTTTGATATAATTAGATACCAAAAATTTTATATTTTAAAATTGTTTTTTCAAAGATGTGATTTCTTCTTTTTGTGTTTTAATGGTTTCTTTAGACATTTCATTTTGTTCTTTAAGTAAAACAATTTGATTTTCAAGTGATTCTTTTAATTTTTCAGAATAATTATTTGTTACGACAATACCTGAGCCACCAAATCCATTATCAGAATTTGTATGATTAATTGCAATTTTATCCTCGCCGATTAATTTTACAATATCAATTTCAAGAACTGATGCAATATCTTTTAATATATTAATATCCGTTTTATACTTGTTATTTTCCATTTTAACACCTAATTAGTAATAAATTGTTTGTGCTTTTAGATCTTTTTTTACACGATGCGCTCTAATTTTTTCGCTTACATTCATAAATTTATTTTGTTTTAATTCACATATATAAATAAAAATTCTTATTTGGAATTTTATAATTTGAATATGAATTTTTTATACCTTTTTAGAATTGTTAAATTTGATATTTTTGTTAAACTTTGTAATAATAAAATTATTCTTACTTTTGTGTTTCAAACATTTTGAAAGACGCACTTAATTTGATTAAAAATATAAATTTAAGAGAATTTTTAGAGTACAAAATTTATTTATTAATCATATAAAAAAATAAAAGATGAAAAAATTAGAATTAAAAAACTTGAAAGTAGTAAAACCTTCTAAAGATGAAAAGTTAAAAATTAATGGAGGAAAGGTACAAGAATATGGAATTTCCGTTCAATGCAATCAAGCCTCTGTTTGGTCAATTGATTGCGGATTTTTATGTCCTCATTGTAACTAATTAAAATTTTAAAGTTGAAAATTAATTTATTATTTTCCGCTTTTTTATGTTAATAAATCAAATAAAACTTTAGCTAAAAATTTCTTATGAATTTAAAAAACTATGTTACAATTTTATCTTTTTTATTTTTTATTTTAAAACCGCTAATTTGTCTATCTGTACCTCCAACTGAAACAGAAAAATTAGTAATAACTTGCAAAGTATGGGGTTTTTTGAAATATTATCACCCGAAAGTAGCCAATGGCGATTTTAATTGGGACCAACAACTTTTTGACATTTTACCTAAAATTGAACAAGCCAAAACAAAAGAAGACTTATCTTTAGTTATTGAAAATTGGATTAATTCTCTTGGAGAAATTAAAAAAACTGCACCAATAATTCGGTCAAAAGACAGCTTATATTTTGATAAAAATTTTGATTTATCGTGGATTAATAGAAATGAAAATTTCACAAAAATACTATCAAAACAATTACGATTTATTGAAAAAAATAGGCATCAAGGAAAACAATTTTATGTTGTACCTCTCCAAGTTGAGAATGTTTATACCAACAATGAAGATTTTGGAGATTTTAAATATGAAGATAAAAATTCAAGAATTTTGGCATTGTTCAGGTATTGGAATTTTATGGAATATTTTTTTCCATATAAATATTTAATGAACACCAAATGGGATAAAACGTTAAACGACGTAATACCTTTGTTCATTAATGCACAAAACGAAAATGATTATCAAGTTGCTATGGCAACAATTATATCAAGAATAAATGATTCTCACGCAGGTTTCTATTTAAAAAGACAAGAAGATAAAAACAAAGAAAGAAGGCGATTGCCTTTTGATTGCAAAATTATTGATGAAAAAATAATAATTACAAAGTTTACTTGCGATAGTTTAGCAAATAAAGAACAATTGAAAATTGGTGATGTTATAACCAAAGTAAATGGCAAAACAGTAAAAGAAATTATTGAAGAAAACAGAGATTTAATATCAGCTTCAAACGAAGCTTTTTATTTAGATAGTTTAGCTGATAAAGTTATATCAACCTATTTTGACGCAATAAATTTAACGTTTTTAAAAGACGATCAAACTAGAACAATTAACTGCCCAGATGTATATTATTCACATTGTCATAAAAATAAAATAAATAAGCCAAAGAAAGAACCTTTTAGAATGCTGGACAACAATATTGGATATGTCAATATGGGAATTATAAAAGTGAAAAACATACCTGAAATGATTGAAAAATTGAACTCTGCCAAGGCAATAATTTTTGATATGCGTAATTATCCGAATGCAACTTTCGAGGAAATTTCTAATTTTATTAATCCAAAAGTCAATCCATTTGCGATTTACACTAAACCCGATTTAACTTATCCTGGCATGTTTTGGCGGACTAAACCACATACAATTGGGAAAGAAAATCCAAACAATTATAAAGGAAAAGTAATTGTTTTGCTTAATGAAAAATCTATGAGTCAATCTGAATGGACTGCTATGTGTTTTCAAACTGCTGGAAACACAACAATTATTGGCAGTCAAACTGCTGGTGCCGATGGCAATGTAACACCATTGCTTTTCACAAAAGACTATGTAGCTAGATTTTCAGGAATTGGTGTATATTATCCCGATGGTCGAGAAACTCAAAGAATTGGAATTGTACCAGACATTGAAATTAAACCGACTATAAAAGGCATTCAAGAAGGTCGTGACGAAGTTTTAGAAAGAGCATTACAATTTATTGAAACTGGAAAGTAAATTAAAAAATATACCATTTAGATTTATAAAAAAGTCTAAAAAAAATTAATTATTTTTTGTCAAGACAAGGATAAAAAATATTGCATAGCCTTT
>JAYVBR010000025.1:0-2028 GCA_043750395.1 Bacteroidota bacterium
TTTCTGGAACAGTAGTTTTTGAATTCTTCAATAAAACAAAAGCAACAAATCCAATTTCTTTAGATATAAACAATGCCTTATTTGCAGAAGTTCCCAAAGCAAATGTATATACTTATTGTACAATTTCTGTTTTAGTTAAAGGAAAAACAATTATTGCAAGATTTAGAAACAGCCAAGTTTCAGAACAGGATATTCATCACGGGCACCAACATTAATCTTTATTTATTAACCATTATACACTTATTTTAAAAATTAACAATTATGAAAAATCTTTTAATCATTGCTATCGTTGCTTTCGGAATGTTAACTTCTTGCAAAGAGAAAGCAAACACCGAAACTGAAACTACTGATGTTCAAACAACAGAAACAGAAGCTCCAACAGAAGCGAGTGCTGACAGTATTGCAACTGCAAAACAAGCAGAAATTGATGCTGCTCACGGACATTCGCATTAAAAATTAGTTAGCTACCTCTCTTTAAAACATAAAGAGAAGTAGTTTTTAAATCAGAAAATTATGAATTCAAAAAAAATAACATTACTTGTCATACTTCTTTTTGTAGGCATCGGAAATGTTTTTGCACACGGAGTTGATGGCAATACACAAACATTTTTATCCGGCAATAATGGAGTAGCTTTTGGTCCGTTTCTTTACATCGGTGCAAAACATATGCTTACAGGATACGATCATTTACTTTTTTTAGTTGGCGTTATCTTTTTCCTTTATCGACCCAATGAAGTTTTACTGTATGTAAGTTTTTTTACAATCGGTCATAGTACATCCTTATTGTTGGGTGTTATGTGTAATATTTCTATAAATGCTTTTTTAATTGATGCTATCATTGCATTATCAATAGTGTATAAAGGTTTTGATAATTTAGGTGGATTTCAACGTTTTTTTGGAAAACAACCCAACACAAAAGCTGCTGTTTTAATTTTTGGATTATTTCACGGTTTCGGACTTGCAAGCAAGTTGCAAGATTTCAAATTTGAAAAAGAAGGACTTTTTACCAACCTGCTTGGTTTCAATATTGGTGTCGAAATTGGTCAGTTTATAGCACTAACTTTTGTGCTAATCGGTATTACTTTATGGCGCAGACATTCTAGCTTTATGAAATTTTCAACAATAACAAATACGCTACTAATGGTGGCAGGATTTGTTTTAATAGGGTATCAATTAACAGGTTATTTTACATCTTAAAAAACAAAAAAATGTCAGAAATAAATCATCAAATAGTAGAAAAAAAACAAATTATCAAAGCCGTTTTATTTGCCTTGATACTTTCTATCATAATTTTAGTAAGTGCTGTTTTACCAGCAGAATATGGGATTGACCCAATAGGCACAGGAAAATTATTTGGTTTCAGTAAACTTCATATTTCAGAGGATTCAACAACTGAATTAGAGACAACATCACAAAAAGTATATCCATTAATTAAAATGGAAAAAGCAGGTTCTGGTCCAGAAGTAAAAAAACCAATCGAAGCCGATAATCCAGCACCTGAAAAACAATTTGCAGAAAGAGAAGATACTATTGAAGTAATTGTTCCAGCAGGAAAAGGAATTGAATATAAAATTTATATGTTGAAATATGGTAGTATGAAATACGAATGGACAACCAGCAAAGGAACAGTTTATTTTGATTTTCACGGCGAAGTAAAACAAAAAAAAGTGGCAAACGACACTTATTTTGAAAGTTATACACTTGCTTATTCCAATAATATGGTAGGAACTTTTTATGCACCTTATGAAGGAAAACACGGTTGGTTTTTCAGAAATAATGAAAATAAAGACGTTGTTGTTACGCTGAAATTAAAAGGGCAATATTCGATATAAAGTTTATATTATAAAAGAATTTAAACTTACAAAATCCGCGTAGATCTGGTAAATCTGACGGAGACAAAAAAAGTAATAAAATCTGCAAAACCAACGGAAAAAATAAAATCAAAGTTATGCTGAATAAAATCATAGAATTTTCTATAAAAAACAAACTCATTGTTGGGTTGTTTATTGTTGCGCTTATCGGTTATGG
>JAYVBR010000026.1:0-2027 GCA_043750395.1 Bacteroidota bacterium
CTAATGATTTTTTTCCTGATGGCAAATTAATTCTCGAAGCATCAATAATAAACGCTGCCGAGGATGCAAAAGCCACATCACGAGAATTTTTAATATTAAATTTCCAAGTTAAAGTTGGTTTTCCTGACGGACGTGAACTTGGTTTAGTAACCTCATCGGCAGTTCTAATCATCACTGTTTTATCGCTGGTTTTGGCTTTTTCCCAACGTTTCATTTGCTCAGCCGTATAAACTTCCGCAGGATTTTGCAATTCGCCCGAGCAAACAACAATATGGTTTGATGGAGCAGTAATCGCTACATCAAAATCGCCATATTCTAAATAAAATTCTCCTGCGCCCATATAAGGCAATGTGTTCCAGCCTTTTACATCATCATAAACACACATTCTCGGGTACCATTGTGCAACAGAATACATTTTTCCGTTTTTGGTTTCTTGAATTCCCATTCTGTCTGATCCATAAATCGGAGATATAAATGAAAAATCAATTTTAACTTTTAATGATGCACCGTTTCCGTTTAGTTCTTGAGGTAAAATGACTTGCATTCTTGTATCTGTAATTACAAATTTAGCTTCTTTTTCTGATATTTTTCCTGCATTATTTGCAATTATTTTTACAGATTTAATAATATGTCCACCATCAAATTTTTCTCCTTTTGCACCATTTCTACTCCCATTTAATGGAATAATTGCGTTTCCACGAGAATCTGCTTTAAACAAATTCTGATCGACATTCATCCACAAAAAAGCTAACTTATCGGGACTGTTGTTAGTATAAGTCAAAACTTCTGAACCAGAAATTTCATTGGTTTTATCGTTTAAATTTGCAGTAATATTATAATCTGCTCGGTTTTGCCAATATTTTGCTCCGGGTTGCCCGCTTGCAGAACGGGTTTCTGTTCCGTTTTTTTGGTAAAATCCTGGTTTAAATAATTCTCGATAGTCGTATTTTGAATTGGGATTTTGTTGTGCATTTGCAGAAAATAGCATAAAACTTATGCTTAGAATTGAAATATTTTTCAACACAAAATTTTTCATTTGAAAAAATTAAAAGATTACATATATATTAGGTACAAAGAAATTAAAATAAGTTACAAAAAAAATAATTTTAGTTTTAATTTAAGATTTATTGTTAATTCATTTCTATAATTTTGAATAAATTAAATCAAAAATGCACATTTCAATTCAGAACGAGTTTTTAACAATCGACGTCACTTCAAAAGGTGCGGAATTATATTCGCTAAAAACCGATGATAGAAAGTATTTATGGAACGGAAATTCTGAATTTTGGGGCAAACATTCTCCAATATTATTCCCGATTGTTGGCACATTAAAAAATAATACTTATCAATTAAATAATAAAGAATATAATCTGCCAAGGCACGGTTTTGCTCGTGATTTAGAATTTGAACGAGTTGATGTTCAATCCAATTTTATACTTTTTTCGCTCAAGGCAAATGAGAAAACGCTCGAAAATTATCCATTTAATTTTGAATTGCAAATAAAATACATCATTCACAAAAAAACTTTGACAGTTCAATATAAAGTAATTAATAATTCTAATCAAAAAATGCCTTTCTCGATTGGAGCGCATCCTGCTTTTTCGTTACCAAACGGGTTCGAAAATTATAGTTTTGAGTTTTCTGATGATGAAAATCCAGTTTATCATTTGTTAGAAAATGGATTAATTGCTGATAAAACCGAAACATTAGCATTAAAAAATAAAATTTTTCCATTAAAATATAAAACTTTCGAAAATGATGCTTTGGTTTTTAAAACATTAAAATCTAAATCAATAACCATACTTGAAAATTCAAAACCATATATTAAAATAAATTTCGAAAAATTTCCGAATCTTGGAATTTGGACTGTTCAAAACGCACATTTTATATGTATTGAACCTTGGTTTGGCTATTCAGACACGATAAATTCGAATGGAAATTTATTCGAAAAAGAGGGAATTATTATTTTAGATAAAAATCAATGTTTCGAAACTGAATATTCTATTGAAATAATTTAAAAATTAAAC
>JAYVBR010000027.1:0-22557 GCA_043750395.1 Bacteroidota bacterium
ATAATTGTACTAGTTCCACCAACTAAACCTTGACCAGTTGCTCCTGCAACTGGTAATGTTTCGACATATCGGTCAAGGTTATCAGGTGCTGATCCAAGAAGTACAGCACTACCTATGTTAAAACCTATATACTGATCTTGCGTAGATGGGTTTCTGAAACCCGTTTGGAATGATGCCCTAAAATTATGATTTTTATTCGTTCCGGCAGAATAAACTAAAGATGCTCTTGGAGAGAAATTACCGTTGAAATTTTTTGCTTTGTCATATCTAATAGATGCGGACATTTTCAAACGATCATCCATTAATTTAGTTCTCAATTGAGTATATAAACCATACTCGTTATAATTAATTTTGCTTTCTTTATCAGTATAAATTCTTCCTGCTGAATTAAGTTCATATAATCTATATGAACCACCAACCTGAACCTCAGCAAATTTAACAATTGATTGTCTGAAGTTATAATTAGCATCTGAGTGATAAATTCTTGAATTATCTACCAATCTTGAACCAGAAAGAATATCAGGGTCTGCAATTACTTCGTTAAATGCTTTTTTGAATTCAGGTGTACCAGGTTCAAATCGTTTGCCGTTTGCACCATTGGGATTTGCTGGATCGATTGATGGAAAAAGAGTGCCAGATAAAACAGATGGAGAAGTATTAAAATCTGCAAATTGTCTAGCAAATTGATGAGCAGCAGTTGGTAATTGTCCAGCCAAGGTGGTTTGAGTGTATGCAGTAGCATAATCTGTAAACCAATTTTTATCTGTTTTGAATTTTCTATTGATATTTAAAGCTGTAAATGTCATATCATAAGAACGACCACCATCTTCAGTCGTTGTGTATCCTCTAACAAAAAAGTCTTTACCTTTAATCTCTAATTTATGTTGTTGCATAAAAAAGTTATTCAAATAATATCTGTTTGCTCCTTGGTAAACTGTATTACCAAAACCAAATTTAGATTGCCATATTATTTCAAATTCATTGTTAAATGGTTTTAAATGCAAAGAAAAATCAGATTTTGTATTGGTTACTTTATTATCGGTTAAATCAATTTCTTTAAATCCTGTTCTTGAAACTTTTGCATCGGGCAATCCAGCAGCACCTATTTTAGTTGATGCTTCATCTCCATAAATATTTAAACCGTCATAACTAAAACTATCTCTAGTTAATCCAGCAGTATTTTTATCTCTGTAATCTGTAGCCCACCAATCAGTTCCGCGCATAAAAGTAACATTTGCTTTTGCAGCGAAATGTCTTGAAAATACTTTTGCAACTCTAACCCCAAAATCATAATATGTATTTTGACCTGCTGCTTTTTGGCTGGTTTGTCCATACTTCAAGTAGGTTGAAATTCCTTCATTTGCAAAAGGACTTTTGCTTGTCATGAACAAAATTCCATTAAAAGCATTCGCACCATATAGAGCAGAAGATGCTCCAGGTAATAATTCTACACTTTGAACATCGATTTCTGAAACTCCGATAAGATTTCCTAATACAAAATTTAATAATGGTGATGAATTATCCATTCCGTCAACCAATTGCATAAATCGGGTGTTTGCAACAGTTGCAAAACCACGAGTATTTATAGATTTGAAAGACATTGAACTTGTGTTCATCTGTACCTCTTTCATATTCTCTAAACCATCATAAAAGGTTGGAGCCGCAGTTTTTTTAATGTCTCTTAAAGTCATTCTTTCGATTGTAACTGGCGATTCTAAAACTCTTTCTGGAGTTCTAGATGCCGATACTACAATTTCATTTAATTTTGTTTCTTCGGCTTGCAAAACAATTTCAAGTTTTCCTGAAGTTGTAGATTGGGTTCTTTTGGTGGTGTAACCGACCATGGTAACTTCAACAGATGCAGAAGCTTTAGAAGATTTTAAAGTAAAAGTACCGTCAAAATCGGCATTTGTACTTGAATTTTCTCCTACGATTTTTACATTTGCTCCAGCAATTGGCTGGTTTTTACTGTCTTTAACAGTTCCTGAAATTGTTGTTTGTGCGAAAGATATGCCACAAAAAAACAACGACAAAATGAATAAATAGATTTTCATTGGGTTAAATTTTGTTAGTTTAAGTCGCCAAATTAAACATTTTTTTTGATAAAACTAAAAAAGTAAGAAAAAATTTCAAGATTCATAAAAAAAACTTAAAAATTTTACGAATTCACTTACGAAAACGATTTGTTTAATTTATGGATTTAATTTTATTTATTTAATACATATCTCAATTCTAAGATTTATTTTTTTTTGTTGATTTAATTAACTAAAATTGCACTAAATAATTAAGATATCATGAAAAACATATTAGTTCTTTGTACCGGAAATAGTTGTAGAAGTCAAATAGCTCATGGCTATTTAGAAAGTTTAACAGACAATAGCAAAGTTAAAATTTATTCTGCTGGCACAAAAAATCACGCAATTAATCAACAAGCAGTTGATATAATGATGGAAGATGAAATTGACATTTCTAAAAATAGTTCGAATAATGTTAACGAATATCTTGATATTAATTTTGATTTTGTGATTACAGTTTGTGATAATGCCCAAGAAAGCTGTCCTGTTTTTAACTCTAATGCAATTAAGATTCATTATGATTTTCCAGATCCGTCAATCACAGAAGGTACAGAGGAAGAAATTTATCTTCAATTTTTAACTGTTCGAGAAATGATTAAAATGTTTTGTGAAGATTTTGTGGAAGAAAATTTATAATTTATTTGAATAGAAAAAGGCTGTCAAATTTTGATAGCCTTTTTTTTGTAATTTTTTTTTAAATAAAACAATAAAATTTTTTAAATATTTTACCTAGGTAATTTATCAATTATTTTACCATAAAACCAAGTTCCTAAAATAGCTGAAATTAATGTTACAACAACTACCATTGAGCCTGTACCGATTTGTGCAAAAAGTGGTCCAGGACAAGCGCCTGTAATTCCCCAACCTAATCCAAATACTAAACCGCCATAAATTTGACCTTTATTAAATCTTTTGGATTGAAAAATAACCTCTTCGTTATAAATAGTTTTTAATTTTAGTTTCTTAATTAAAAAAACTGAAATAATTCCTACTATAACTGCACTACCAATTACACCATACATGTGAAAAGATTCCAATCGAAACATTTCTTGAATTCGATACCAACTTATTATTTCGGCTTTGATAAATAAAATCCCAAAAAGAAAACCGATGAATGCGTAAACTAAATAGTTGTACCATTTGTCATCGACTGCACTAACATTGACACTACACGAATCGAATGGTCTTGCTTTTTGAAATTCTGCTTCAAAATCAATATCTTCGAGATCTATATCGTTATTTAAATCTAAATCATTTTCTTGATTTTCAACAAACTGATCTATAGTTTCTGTATTTATAAAATTATTATTAGATGTATTTTTTTTCATATTTATTTTTATTTAAAGTGCTAAAATATAAGGCATTAATAGGTTTACCACAATAAAACCACCAATCATGAAACAGCAAGTAGCAACTAATGATGGCCATTGCAAATTAGATATCCCTAAAATTGCATGTCCGCTTGTGCAACCACCAGCATAGCTAACGCCAAACCCGACAAGAAATCCACCTACTACAATCATTATAAAACCTCGTAGTGTTAGTAAGCTTTCCCACGAGAAAAGTTGCTCGGGTAACATGCCGTTAATTTCAGTAATTCCATAACTTGATAAATGAGATTGTAAAGCTGGATTTATTAAAATTGGATTTGGATTTGCCAAATAAATTGAAGCTATAATGCCGCCAATTAAAATGCCTAGTACGAAAAACATATTCCACATTTCGCGTTTCCAATTGTATTTAAAGAAGGGTATTTTTGAAGGAATTAAAATGGCGCAAGTATGGCGCAAAGATGCACTTATTCCAAATGATTTATTTCCGATAAGCAAAAGTAATGGTGCTACAAGTCCAATTAACGGCCCTGCTATGTACCAAGGCCAAGGTTGTTTGATAATTTCTATTAAATTCATTTGTTTGGTTTTTAATTGTTTATTAAATTATAAATTTCGTCCCAAGCGCCACCGTTTATTACATTTTTAAATCCTTTTTTTTCTAAAATTTCTTTAGCAAAACTACTTCTATTGCCACTAAAACAGCATACAACAATGTGTTTTTTGTTTTTGAATAAATTTAAGTTTCTACCTAATTTATTTAAAGGAATGTTAATAGATCCTGGAACGTGTCCTTGTTCGTACTCGCCTTCGGTTCGCAAATCTACTAAAAAAGCACCGTTTTTAATAATTGATTTTAAATCGTTTTCGTCTGTACTGTCTTTCTTTACACTAATTTTTTTAAAGAAATTAAATTTGAATAGGTTTTTAAACATTGTAGGTTTATTTAAGTTTTTAATAATTTATTTTCAGAACAAAGTTTGATATGGGATTTTAGTTTATAATGCCTTAAAACTAAATTCAATTTTATTTGTTCTTTTACAAATCTGGTACAAATATAAAGTTAACAATTGTTTATTATTGTGATATTTGTCACATACAAGTAATATTTTTAAAATAATTTTTTAAAACCACTAATTTAATCAGAATTTAAAACAAAAAAAAAAAACGCTAACTAATTATAAAAAATATAATTTATTTAAAGAAAATGATTAACACTTTTATTTATTGAATGAAATCAATAGACGTGTTTAAGAATTGCTAAAAAAAATAAATAAATTTCGAAATAATATAAATTTATAAAAATATTAAAAATTAAGCTTTTTTAATTTTATTTAATTAAAATCATTAGATAATTAAAGTTTACAGCTAAAAAATAAATTTAACTCAATCAACAAATCTTTAAACAAATGTTAAATTAAGTATTCTATTTGATTTCTGTTTAATTTTACTTTACCAAGTTGTTCCATTTTCTTTAATAATCTTGAAATCACTTCGCGCGAAGTATTGAGTTCGTTTGCAATTTCTTGATGCGACAAATTTATTATTCTTGAGCTGTTTGCATTGAAAAATCTCTTTAAATAAAACTCTAATCTTTCATCCATTCCTTTAAAGGCAATGTTGTCAACAACTTCAAGAATATCTTCAAATCTACTTCGATATGTTCCTAAGACAAATTCGTACCAAGTTCGATGATTCAACATCCATTTATCCATAACCTCAAGCGGAATCATTAACAATTCTGCATCTTCGTCAACTTTTGCCATAATTTGACTGGCTTCGCTTTTTGTTGCGCATATCATTGAAATTGCACAAGCCTGACCCGATTGTAAATAATACATTAAAAACTCACCGCCATCTTCACTTTCTCGGTAAACTTTTATTTTCCCTTTCAAAACTAAAACAGTACTTTTTATAAACTGTCCAGTTCTCATTAAAATTTCTCCAGCTTTAAAATTATGCCTTGTTGCATTTTTTTGAACTTCTTCTAATAAAGCATCAGAAAAACTTGGATAAATATTTGCAATATTGTTCATCTTTTAATTTTAAATATATGTAAATATATCGATTTATTACCAATTATAAATTTTTTATTTTTTGAAATTTATAGATTTGAAAAAAAATTGAAAATCAGGGTTATGTTTGATAATATTGGTATTTCAAACTCATTATTTCATTGAAATAAAATTTCTATTTGTCATTTCGACGATAGGAAAAAATCACATAAATCGAGCAAATAATGAGATTTCTCCAATCGTCGAACCCGAACCTGAGGTGCGAACTGGCGAAGCAATTACAAATAAGTAATCAAATTATGAAAACCCACAACTTTCTAAAACATAACATTCTATTTTAATAAAAATTAAGCAATAAATTTTCTATATGTTTAATTGATAATGAGTACATTTTTATCGATATGAAAGCATTTAATAAACATCGAAATTACTGATTTTTTGACCAAGATATAAAACTATCAAAGTTAACTTAACTTGGCAATCCATTAGAAAAACTAAATCAAGGTATTGATTTTGAGATATTATGGAATATTTTAGAAAATTAGTTTAGAAAAAACTGTTAAAGGAAAAGGTGGTCGTCGCCCGTTTGATTATAGTATTAGCGAAGATTTTGATTTGAACCAATCAATTGTTGTTGAAGCATCTAGCGGCAGCGGACAATATTTATACAGTTTTGATAATTTGCCTTTTGATAATAATCCAATTTTCAACGAAACCAATGGTGGCTATGTTTTGGTGAAAGTAAAAGATACCAATACTTGCTACGAAGTTTCGAAACTAATAACTTTATGGCAATATCCAATATTTTTTACACCAAACAATGACGGTTTCAACGACACTTGGAGCATTAGAACCCAAAAGAAAATCAGAATCGATATTTTTGACCGTTTCGGGAAACTCATCAAGCAAATGCAAACTGGACAAAGTTGGAACGGCACATACAACTCGCAATTATTGCCATCGACCGATTATTGGTTTGTAGTTTATTATGATGAAAATAAAACTTTTAAAAGTCATTTTGCTTTGAAGCGTTAACGAATTTTCAACTAATATTTTAAAATTAAAAAAAAACCGCTAGAATTTTAAAATTATAGCGGTTTTTTTTTAAGTAACACTTATTTCAATCTAAAATCGGGTTGTTTTTTAACATCATTTTCTATAAATAAATTTGCAAAACCTATTTCTGAAGAAACAATATTGTTTACTGGCGTTATGAACCATTCGTTAATTGTCGTGATAATTTCATTTAATTCGAAGCTAACTTTAAATGTTGTATCCGAAAAAACACTAAAACAATTGTCAACTATTAGGTTTTTAACTTTTACGTTTTTATAAAGTTCTTTTTCGAAATAGAAATCGTCAAAACCTATAAAACTTTTAAATCCTGTTAAAACGCAATCTTTGGTTTCAAGAAAAGCATCTTTATTTAAATAAATAGCTTCTTTGAGTAAACCCGAAACATTTTGGTCGTTATTAACCATTGTTACGTTTTTTAATTTTATTGTTGTTTTACTTTTGGTCGGATCATAATGTACAATTTTGTCATAAGACTCAATTTCAAAACATCTAGACCGCAACGGGTCTGAAATAAACGGATATCGAACAGCAAGACTATTGTTTACATTAACTTGTGCACCTTGTGTGAAATCGAAATCATCGTCACCTGATCGATACGAAACTACATTTGATAAAGTGAAATTTCCACCATAAATCTGAAAAGAATCGTCTGATGATTCGCTTATCATTATGTTTTCTAAAACTGTTTTATTACCAACTCCAGCCAAAGAAACTCCGTTAGTAGAATATCCCAAAACATCTTTTTTACCGCCAAATTCTAATCTAACATATTTTAAAATTCCTGAACTATCGTCAATTTTATCGCCACCATAATTGTTAAGTTTTTGTTCTTTTTCTAATCCAAAAACCCCTATGTTTCCAAAAGTGCTAATTGGAGCATTACCAAGTAATATTAATCCGCCCCAATCGCCTGCTTTTCTATCAGCTGGCAGTTTGCTTGATGTGAAAATTATCGGATTTGCTTCAGTTCCATTTGCAATAATTTTAGACCCTTTGGTAATCATCAGAGAGCCAACAAGTTGAGAATCTCCTTGAATAATTGTGCCAGGCTCTATGGTAAGAATAGCATTATTAATAACCCTGACAATTCCAGTTAATAGATAAACATTATTGGCTGTTAAAGTTGTATTGACTTTTATATTGCCCGCCAAAATAATGTTTGAAGAACGGTATTCGGTAGTTTTTGGTTTGAAATTTGTCCAACCTAACAACCAGTTATTTTCGCCAACAATACCAATCTTCTTTTGAGCGTTAGTTGTTAAACTTAATAATATAAATAGTAAAACTGTAATTTTTTGCATTTAGGGTTTTTATTTATTGCAAAGATAATATTCATAGGTTAAGGAATAAGAATCTTAATATTATTTAACAGCTAAATTACAAAAAACGAGCCAAAATAAAAATTTATCAGTCGAAATGTAATTTTTTTAATTCAAATCCCAACGAATTCCTAAAGAAATATTGTTTTGTTTAATAACATTGTTTCTGAATAATGGATTCAAATCATATTTCAAATACAAACTAGTTGCCTTAAAACCAACATAAGTACTCAAGCCATAAATAAAATTCGGGGTGTTGTAATCGCCTTCTGTTTCGGTTTTGGTATAATATTTATTGATGCTAATTTCCGAAAATTGAGTCGTTTCGTCACTAAAACCTAGAAATCCCCCAACTCCAAATCTAAAATTTTCGTGGGTTCTAAAAAATGGTTTTCCTCGATAATCACTTACGGGTGTAAAATCGAATTCTAGATGAATCGGGAAAATTCCTTGTGCGATTGTAAATCTAGAATCCTCAAATTTTATAGCACTGGTTTGCAAATTTGTTTGATTTCCATTAACTACAAATTCTCGATTATTAGTTGGACGCAGATTATTTAAAACCGCCGAAACCCCATATTTCAAATGCAATAAATTATTAGTTTTCGACAATCTAGTTTTAAATGTAATTCCACATTCGTAAAAATGAGACCCAAAATATCTAAAATCCGAATTTGCTACTGAGTTATTGGTTGCAACATTATTTAATCCCATTGCAAAAACTATTTGCTTAGTTGTTCTAGATTCAGACCTAATTATTGTATCTTTTTGTCTAAATCTAAAATTATACGAATTTGTTTTAGTCTCTTTAGAAACTTCAACAATTTTACCATCGACTTTTTCTTTGACTAAATCGTTTAGTTTTTGTTGTTCGATTGCGACTTTGTCTTCAATGTTTTTGGCTCTAATATTTGCCAATTCTTGTTTTTTAGCCATTGCTTGGTCAAATGTGATTTCGCTTTTATCAAGTTGTTTGTTTACGGCTTCGATTTCGGTTTTTAGAGCTGCTTTCTCGGTTTTTGTAATGTTTTCAATGTTATTGGCGATTTCTTTTGCACGATTTTCAAATGAGTTTTGTGCAAATGATTTTGAAATAAATAATGAAACAGCAATTGCAAGGCAAATAATAATTTTTTTCATAATGATTGATTTTTGATTGTTAATAAAATAATTTAGAGTATGATAAAATTTGAAATTGATTTTTGATATTGAAATTGATTTTTGATATTGAAATTGATTTTTGAAAAATTATTTTTTCAAATTTCTTTCGTTAAAAGCAACTTTTACAGCTTGAAAATTAGTTCCGATTTTCTGAAAAATAGTTTGTTGGTATTCATTTCTGACCTCATCGTCAACTTGTGACAATAAAGTCGATGCATTTATTTTTATTTTGTGGGGTTGAGAATTTAAAATTTCTGGATTAAAATTTAAAGTTTCTGGTTTTTCGATTGTGGTTTGATTGGCAATCAATTCAAGTTTTTTGACCTCGTTTGATGGCAATTCAACAACTATTTCTTGATGTGCAATTTGAACGTTTTTTAAAATTGTACCGTTGCTTCGGGATTGATTGTTTTTGATGATTGAAACTCTATTTTGAACCGTATTCGTTTTTTGATTTACATTATTTAATACAACTTTTTCTTGAGAATTTGATTTAATAATAATATCTGATTGAACATTTTTTTCTGAATTAATTTCGAGTTTTTTATTTTGATTCACAACTGAATTTTGATTATTTGGAAATTCAAATTCGTTATTTTTATTTGCAAAAAATGTTATTAAAAACACAAATCCAATAAAACTTGCTGCAACTAGAAACCAAGGAAATTTCTTTTTTGGTTTTTCACTAACCGTCAACATAGCGTCTAATCTGTCCCAAGCTTCTGCCGAAGGCATAATTTCTCTAGTTTCGAGTTTGTTTTTTATGTCTTTTTCAAATTTATTCGGTGCCATTTTCGTAATTTTTTAATTTTATTATTTGCTGTTGCAAAATTTTGCGAGCGTGAGACAATTGCGATTTCGATGTGCCTTCATTGATATTTAACATCGATGCAATTTCTTGATGTTTATAACCTTCAATGCAATACAAATTGAAAATCATTTTGTAACCATCGGGCAATTTATCTATTAGATATTGAATGTCATCGACCGAAAAATTGCTTTCTACATTATTAAAACTTTCTTCATCTCGTCCTAAAACGAGATCATCTTCAATAAAATTGATTTTTTTTTGAACTCTTAAAAAAGAAATACATTCATTGACCATAATTCTGCGAATCCAACCTTCGAAACTGCCTTTTTTCTCGAAATTTTTCAGATTTACAAAAACTTTCATAAAAGCAGTAATCATAATGTCTTCGGCGAGTTGAATATCCTTTATATATTGTCTGCAAACGCCTAACATTTTTGGCGAAAATTTCGAATATATCATTTGTTGTGCTTGGCGATTGTTTTCGCAAGCCAACTTGATTGTTTCGTTTTCTTGTTGATGTAGGTTTATTACTTTCATATTCAATGTCAATTTCAATGACAACTTCAAAAGTCAATTTCAAAAGTCAAATTAAATAAAATTCTAATTGATTTTTCATAATTGATTTAGATTTCTATTTACATAGACGAGAATGGTTGCAAAAAGGTTGCATCATAAAATCGATTTTTCGATAATTCGATTTTTTGAACAATCGAAAAATCAAATAATCAAAATATCGAACAATCAAAAAATAAAATTATTTCTTGCGTTCAATTACATAATTAACCATCAAAATCAAAGATTCTTTAAAGTCAGATTCAGGATAATTTTCTAGAAGTTGAAGTGCTTCTTGTTGGTATTGTTCCATTTTAATTTCGGCATAAGCCAAACCATTGTTAGAAATCACAAATTTAATAACTTCTTTAACACGGTTTTTGTCTTTGTTATGGTTTTTTATAGAATTGATTAACCACGATTTTTCTTTTGAAGTGCAATTATTCAAAACGTGAATTAATGGCAAAGTCATTTTTTGTTCTTTAATGTCAATTCCAGTTGGTTTGCCAATAGCTTCATCAGAGTAATCGAATAAATCGTCTTTTATCTGGAAAGCCATCCCTATTAGTTCGCCAAATTTTCGCATATTTTCGACTTGAGCTTCATCATCAATAACCGATTTTGCTCCAAGTGCGCAACAAGACGCTATTAAAGTAGCTGTTTTTTTTCGGATAATTTCATAATATATGTCTTCGGTAATATCTAATCTTCGGGCTTTTTCTATTTGTAGCAACTCGCCTTCGGACATTTCTCGAACGGCAACCGAAATTATTTTTAGTAAATCGAAATCACCATTGTCTATAGAAAGTAACAATCCTTTTGATAATAAATAGTCACCAACCAAAACGGCGATTTTATTTTTCCAAAGTGCATTTATCGAGAAAAAACCTCGACGTCGGTTGCTGTCATCAACAACATCGTCGTGAACCAAAGTTGCAGTATGAATTAATTCAATTACCGATGCGCCTCGGTATGTTCGCTCATTAACATTGCCATTTGCAAGCATTTTAGCTGTCAAAAACACGAACATAGGCCGCATTTGTTTGCCTTTTCGATTAACAATATAATAGGTTATTCGGTTTAATAAAGCTATTTGCGACGACATAGAATCGTAGAACTTACTTTCGAAAAGTTCCATTTCTTGTAAAATCGGTTTTTTTATTTGTGCAGTTACATTCATTGATTTTTCAAAGATAATCAATATTGTTTTTAGAATCTAATGTTAAAGTTTGATAAATATTATTTTTACATTAAACCATTTCGTTTTATATTTGTCTTACATTTATAACCTCAAATAAATTTACTTATGAAAACCAAAATTTTAATGTTAGGAATGATTTTTTCGATAATGACAATTAGTTGCTCGAAAAACGAAAGTCAAAATCAAGACAATACAACAATTACAGCTGACGAAGCAATAATTAATTCTAAAATTGACGTTGCCACAGATGATGTTGCCAATGTTATTGAACAAGAAGTCGAATTAACGCAAAGCAGTCGAACTTTAAATCCGGAGTTAAATCCGCCGTCAGGATGCCCAACAATTACAAGAATTCCTGCTTTTTACATCACTACTACTACTCCACCAACAGCGATAATTCCAGAAATAGGTTCTACGGTTTCTAAAAATATCGATTTTGGAACTGGCTGCAGAATTGCAAACGGAAATGTTTTAAGAGGAATTATTAATATCAGTTTTATTTATGACCCAAGTGCTACAACAAGAGTTGTGACTTATACATTCAATAATTTCTTTCATAATTTAAGACAAATTAACGGAACGAAAACTTTCACAAAAACAACAACATTAACTGGTGCAACTGTTGTTATGCAAATGGATTTGACAATGACTTTGGCTGACGGAAGAACTTTAAGAAGAATTGGAACTAGAACTCGAACTATTATTGCAGGTTTTAATACGCCACTTATTTTTAATGACAATGTGTACCAAGTAACAGGAAACTGGACAACGACTTACCCAAATAATTCTATTCAAACTAGCACAATAACAACGCCCCTTGAAATAAAAATTGCTTGTACACCTTTAAATAGTCCTATTTCTAAAGGAATAATAACTTTTGTTAGAAACGGAAGAACCGCAACTTTAGACTACGGAAACGGGACTTGCGATAAATTAGCCGTTTTCACAAATAACGGAATTGCATTTAATATTACTCTAGGTGGAGTTAATTAAAAAATTTCGGTTCTAAAAAAAAAGAGTTCAGCTTAAAAATTGAGCTCTTTTTTATTTATGATATTTTAAACCAAAAACAGAAAATCAATTTAACTTTCCTTATTGGCCAATTGACCGCAAGCAGCATCAATATCTTTGCCTCGACTTCTGCGCACTTTTACTACTATTCCAGCGTTTTCAAGTGCCGAAATATAGGCATTGATACTTTCTTCTGAAGCTTGTTGAAATTCGCCATCGTCAATTGGGTTGTATTCTATTAAGTTGACTTTGCACGGCACATATTTACAAAATTTTACCAAAGCATCAATCGAAGCCTTGTTATCGTTAATATCTTTCCAAACTACATATTCATAAGAGATTTTAGATTTGGTTTTTCGGTACCAATATTCTAGACTTTCACGCAAATCGGCTAACGGAAAATTAATTGAGAAAGGCATAATTCGAGACCGAATTTCGTCAATTGCTGAATGTAGAGAAACTGCCAATTTAAACTTTACATCATCATCGGCCAATTTTTTTATCATTTTTGGAACACCAGATGTTGAGACCATTATTCGTTTTGGCGACATTCCAAGACCTTCGTCAGAAGTTATCATTTCGATGGCTTTTAAAACGTTGTTATAATTCATCAGCGGTTCGCCCATTCCCATAAAAACGATGTTTGACAATGGATGATTGAAGTACAAACGACTTTCTTTATCGATTGCCAAAACTTGGTCATATATTTCGGCTGGTTCAAGATTTCGCATTCGCTTTAAGCGCGCTGTGGCGCAAAAATTGCAATCGAGACTGCAACCAACTTGACTAGAAACACAAGCAGTTGTTCTGGTTGCAGTTGGAATTAAAACCGATTCGACCACCAAACCATCGTGCAAACGAACAGCGTTTTTAACAGTTCCATCTTCGCTGCGTTGCATTAAATCGACTTTGATGTGATTGATAACAAAGTTTTCTTCTAGCATTGTTCGAGTTGCTTTCGAGATATTTGTCATATCTTCAAAACTATGTGCGCCTTTGCTCCAAAGCCATTCATAAACTTGGTTGCCACGAAAAGCCTTGTCATTATTTGATTCAAAAAAATCTCTTAATTGTTCTTTCGATAAACTTCTGATGTCTTTTTTCTCGATTTGCATTTTGCAAAAATACTATTTTTTTTAGATTGAAATGGTTTAACTTTTCTAATTGAAGTGAGAAATAATTTTTTCTATGAACTAATCCGTTTTAATACATTTTAGAATATCTTTGAGAATTATCAATTAAAAAAAATTTAATGTGATTATGATAAAAATAAAACTGTCTTTGAAAAAAATATTAGCAGTGATGGTTATTTTGTCATTTGCAATGAACAGCTGTACTCATAAGACTAAAAAAACAGCTAATACAAAAATTAATTGGAGTTTTATGGACGAGACTTTTAAAGACAATGAAGTCTATTTCTTGAGTCATTATGATAGTTTTAACTTTATAAAAAAATCCAATAGCACAATAATTATGAATGGATCAATTTTTAAAGATTGGAAAAGCAAATGGATAAAGGTTAATGACACTTTAAAACTAACAGAAAATTATTTTGTAGTAGATAACCATGGAAATAACAATACCCAAATTATTTCTTTTTCAAAACAAAGAGAGATTTATTTTCAATTGATAATAAGAAAAAAAGAGTTTAATTCTGTAGATAGAAACAAAGGTCTTAAAAACAATATTCGGTTTGATTATAGCGGGAAATTATTTATAAATAAAAAAGATATGCAATATTTTAGTGATAATTTATATGTAAAATGAAATTTAAAAAAAATAAATATGAAATATAAAATAGTTTTTTTGATTTCGTTTTTTTTTAACGTAACTGCTGTTTATTGTCAAGATAACAATAAAACAGTGATTACTAATTCGACATTTTTCAAAATTAATTCGGTTTATACGACCGAACCAAAAAACGATTCAATTAGTCTATATTGTTTTAGTTCAAATGATAGTGCTGTCTATGTTTCAAAAATTAAAATTAAAAAATATGATGCACTAAATAAATCAAAAGACTTACAATTAAACACTGATTTATATGCAAAATATCGTATAAATGACAATTTAATAAAAATGCAAATTTATACTTTTAAAACAGCAACAATTAGACGAAATATTTTTAAAGTAATATGGTTAACTTTATTACCTATTCCAAAACAACAACATAGTTATGATGTAACAATATCTGACAATCCGTTAATTAATGAAGGACTAATTATGCAGGATAGTATCATAATGACGAAAAAATATATTGGTACTAGCAAATCGAATTTTGAAAAAGCAAGGTTATCAAAAATTAACGAAATTAATTTAAAACTAACCTTAAATCCAAACCTTACTGGAATTCTTGTTAAAGAATATGAAAATGCTGATTACAATGTAGTTATAACAACAAAAAAATGAAAAAAAACACTATCAAAAATAAATTCACAAAAATTGAATATTTTAAGGATTATGAAAAGTAAAACAGTGAAAACATTTTATAAAACCCTATTTTTATTAATAATATTGATGCCGAAATTTAGCTTGGCACAACTTTCAGTTTGTTATGACGATGACGGATATACCAATATTAGAAAATCACCATCAAAAAACTCGAAAATTATTAGTAAAATTATCGAAGGTCAAGTTTTTGCAATAGCAGCATTCGAACAAGACGAAAATAAATCTAAAGATTGGGTTGCAATCGATTTTCCGAAAACAAATAACACAAGCGAAAAAGATTTTTTAAAATTTGATGGTGATGAAAACGTAGGTTATATTCATAAAAGCAGAATCGTGAATTTAGAAGATTTACCAAAGTTAACTAAAACCGAAATCAATAGCAATAAAGTAGTTCATAGCAATAAAGATTTGCAAATAACAGTTGAAACTCAAATTTTTACAGCATCTAATCATAAAATAATTAAAACCAAAGAAGGAAGTTTTTTAATTGATGGCAAAAAATCTTATCCATATTATGGCGGAAATACAACAGAAATCAAGAATATTACATTAAAAACCAAAAGTAATACTTATACTTTTCCTAAAAAGTCTTTCAAAAATTTATTTATGGTTAATGCAACAAACTCAATTGTTTATATGGGCAAAATAGGAGAATATTACCTAGAATTTGATGCTGGTGATGGCGCAGATGGTTACAACATTATTTATTGTTTAAAAAATAACAAAGTATTTTCGATAACAATAACATCGATGTTGCCATAATGTTGTTATAAAAATGATAAACTTCAACATAAATTGAACTTAGAATTTGTAAAGTTACTATATTGAGGTAAGTTTTCCAATCAAGCAGAAAAATAAAATAGAATGACAACAACTGACAAACTGCAAATTCTGAAAATAATCAAATTTATTGTAGTTATAATTTTCATTCCAATTCTACTATTTTATATGGCAATTATTGTTCCTGAATATTTAGCTTGCGATAAAACAATGTTTGAAGGACAAAACGGCGTCGATATTTGGGGTTCAGAAATAGATTGCAATTGCGAAAGTCAAGCATTTGGAGAAATGTTTTTTCAAATGGTTTCTATTGTAATTATTGCTTTTTTATTGTTGCTAATTAGACTATTTTATCTAACATATAAATTAAAAAATTAAAAAAATGACAACATATAAAATAATACTTTATTTAAGTATAATATTGTTTCTCACAAAATGTAACGGACAAAGTAAAGAAACTCAAAATTTGAATAATACGGCTATCGATACCACAAAACAGTTTGTTATTGGCAATTATATGATTGTTCCAAGTCTTAAAGAAGTTCGTAAATACTCTATATTTGGTGAAAAGGAGAAAGGTTTTAATTACGAAAAAGATCCAAAAATAAATTATCAAAACACAACTTTATTGGCTCTGGGCGACAAAATTTTTTTTAAAGAATATTTTGATTTTGATTTTAATTTAGACAAACTCAAGGCTATTCACAAAGACAAGTTCTATTTTCTGAGCAAAGACGACAAAAATATTTATTATACTTCAAATGGATTACTATCAACAAAAATAGATATTTCTGAGTACGAAGCAGTAAACGATTTTATTTATAAATCAAAAAAAGGAGCCTTTTTTTTCTTGGACATCGAGCAAGATGAACTTCAACCCATAGAAATTAGTTTTGACGAACATTCTATAAAACACATCATAGCAAACTATTATTATGACAAAAATGGATTGTATTTTTTTGGAAATCATTACAAAAAAAATGCAAAAGGATATTATGATAATTTTATAGATAAATCCGAGAAGTTAATCGCTGTTAAAAATAAAGTTCCGATAGTTTCTGAAAAATATTTTACTTTTAACAATCAAGTTTTCGCTTTAGATGGCGACAAAATAAATGTTTTAGACATCGATGCGAATAAAATTATTGAAGTTGACATTCAAGCTTCTGGTTCATTTATTACCGATGGAAAAACAATTTATAACAGTAGTAATTATGGTTATGATGAAAAAAATGGAAAAGGTTATTACGGAATTTGGTATCCTGTATTGTATTCAGGAATAAATATCCAAAAAATTTATTCACCGTTTTTAAATTTTAGAAAAGAGAATAATACCATTGTTTTTAATAAAAAATATTCATCTGATTTTATGGGATTGGTGGCAACTTTCAATAACGAGAATTATTTTTTAACCGACAAAAAGAAATTTAAACTAGAAAAAATGTTATTCTATCATCCAGAAACGAAAACTACTGATATTTTTGACGAAAAATACCTAAAAATGTTCAAAGCCGAAAGATTTATACAATACAAAAATGTACTTTATTTTGATGGAATACCAGTTGAAACCACTAAACTCGATATGGAAAATCTAAAAGAAATCGAAAACTCGAATTATTTAACCGATGGGAAATCAATAATCTATATAGGACATATCACTGGTTATAGTAATATTGTAAAAAATAACGTCGGATATGCAGTTTTTGATGAAAGAATTCTAGAAAACAGTTATACCAAAGAAATTAGAGCTATAAACGCAGATTTGCTTTATGATCATATTTCTTTAATAAGTAAAAACCAAAAAATAAAAGTAAAAGATTTAAAACTAAAAGTGAAAATCGTAGAATAAATTTTTAAAAAGAATAACGTGACCGTGAGAACTACAAAAAATAAATAAAATGCTCAATAAACTAATAATCTCATTCATAATTCTCTCGATATTTTCTTGTAAAGACGATAACAAAAGTAATATTTCTGTAAAATCAATTTCAAATGAAGCCATTAAGTCTAAAACCAAAAAACCATTAATAAAGAACGATAAAATAATTGTTGATACTTTAACTTTTATAAATTACAATGACATCAGCGATTATATGATATTTAACGCAAAAAAAGGAAAAGATGATTATCAATTTATAAACGATGATAATGACGACAGAAGCTTTCTAATCGGGGATTTAATTGAAATAAAATGGAAAAAAGATACCATTTTTATTGCTGGCGATGGCGAAACTCCTGAAATTGCAGAATGGATTGTTTCGACCAAAAAAATCAGCGATGGAAATGTTTCTAAATTCAGAAAAACTTATAAAATGCAATTAAAATATCATTATTCTGAACAAGAAAATTATTCAAGAGATTATTTAGATAAAATTTATTTAATGGCAGAATATTATCTTGCAAACACCAAAAATGAATCGCTAATTCAACTCATTAATAGCAAAACTCAAATAGAATATTCTATCGAGCAAGACACTAGAGACGAAAATGAGTACACAGTTCTGGGAATTGGCAATGTTTTTGAACATAGAGTGCAAACCGCTAAATGGTTGTATATCGAAAATGGCGATCATCAAAACTTATATGAATATGATTTACCAAACGATAAATTAATTAAATTCAATTAAAAATCTGATGAATTAAAAATTCAAATAAAGAACTTCCAAAAATTAGTTTACTAAAAAAAATTGTTTAATAATTTGTTCGATATTACTCATTAATATTCGCATTACTTAATTTAAAATATCCAGATTTTCAGATATCGAAATAAAAAAAAAATTTGCTTTACAAAACTATAAATCTAAAATTTAAATTAGAAAACAATCATTTGTGAGTCACAAAACCAAAAGAATTTCGGCAAAACAATCATAATATTTATATAATTCCAAAAAATACAAAATATTTAATTCCTTTTGATTTGATAGAATTTGATTATCGATATAAATAAATTATATTTACGACTAATTGACTATCCTAATAATAAATGAAAATATATAATTTTTTAACAAGCATAATTTTTTCTTATTTGTTTCTTGCAAGCATTTTTTGTCAAGCTCAAAAAAACAAATCAAATAATAAAAAAATTGAAAGTTCAGCAGTTAAAACAATAGAACCAAAAATTGGATTTACACTAGATATTAGCGACGATGCAAAGAAAAAATTACAACGAAACAATGAACTTTTTGAAAAAATAGGTAAAATCGTAAATAGTTATAGCGATTATGAAATTGCAAAAAAACATTTATCTAAACGACAAGTAGAAATTTGGGAAAACGAAGAAGAGTTTAATAAAGAGGACCATTTAGATGTTAGTTCTTGGGGTTGCAGTTGGTATTGTGGCGGTGGACCAGACAGTATTTTTGCGAGTTCCAAACTTGAATCAAACAAAAAACTAAATTATAAAGCAGATAATGTTCACGATTTTTCGTTAAGAACTGCTTGGGTAGAAGGTGTATCTGGATACGGAATAGGCGAAAGTATTACTTTTAGGTTCGCCAAAAAATCTCCGCCAATTACCACAATAAATATTTATAACGGTTATATGAAATCCGATAAAGTTTGGCAAGACAATTCAAGAGTCAAACAAATTAAACTATTCGTTAATAACAAACTTCGTTCTATTTTAAATCTAAAAGATATTAAATCAAATCAAATATTCGAAATTGGTTCAATTCAAGGTATCAAAAACGATTTGTTCTTAAAATTCGAAATATCTCAAGTTTATAAAGGTGATAAATACGACGATGTTGCAATTGCTGAAATAGAATTTGATGGAACTGGTGTGCATTGTTTTGCAACTGGAACTTTGGTCGATACTCCAAATGGCAAAGTTGAAATCGAAAAATTAAAAATTGGAGATAAAGTTTTTTCGTATGATCAAATAAATAAAAAAATCGAGGTTTCGACAATTGTAGATTTGGCAAATCAAAAACATCATAATCTATACGAACTAGATTTTTCGGGAATCAAAATTTCTGTAACCGACGACCATTCGTTTTTTAATAATGGTAAATTTTATTCAATAATCGACAATAACAAATACAATATTCAATCAAAATCATTAGTTTTAGGTCAAGAAATTGATTTTATTGTTGATCAAATCATTCAAACAAAAAAATTAACAGCAATTAAAAGAATTAATTCTTGCCAAATGACTTACACTATTTCTAAATTAGATAAAAACAATTTATTTTTTGCAAATGGTGCAATTGCAGCAACCGAAGAAATTGAAGTCTTGAATAATAATATTGAATAAAAATTTAAGATAAATAGAATTATTGTATTCCTACAAAAACTCTGAATTTCTAAAAAAATCAAATTATTTTTATAAAAGACATAAAAATCATTCAAAAAAAATTATTGCTTAAATATTTTGACTTAAAAATCATTCCAAAAATGCACTTCCTATCACAAGACCTAGAAGATTATATTGAGCAACATTCAGAAAACGAACCTGAATTGTTGGCAAAACTCAATAAAGAAACCTATCAAAAAATATTGTTGCCAAGAATGTGTTCAGGACATTTTCAAGGCAGAGTTTTGAGTATGTTGTCGAAATTAATTCGACCTATAAACATTTTAGAAATTGGAACTTTTACTGGTTATGCTGCACTTTGTCTTTGCGAAGGAATGCAGGAAAATGGGCTACTTCACACCATTGATATTAAAGAAGAATTAGTCGATTTTCAACGCAAATATTTCGATTTATCAGGATTTGGAAAACAAATTCATCAACATTTAGGCAAAGCAGTTGATGTTATTCCAACTTTGGATTTAAAATTCGATTTGGTTTTTATTGATGCTGATAAAGAAAATTACATCAATTATTATAATTTAATTTTGCCAAAAATGAACAAAGGCGGAATAATTCTGTCTGATAATGTGCTTTGGTCAGGCAAAGTTGTCGAACCTTTGCAAAAAAATGACATTAGCACCAAAATACTTTTAGAATATAATTTACTCTTAAAAAATGACCCAAGAATCGAAACTGTTTTATTGCCAATTCGTGATGGTTTGACGGTTTCTAGAGTTTTATAATCCCATTTCAAATGGATTTATTTTTTGAAAATATTTGAATTGTATAAATTGGTATAATTTGAATGTCAAAAAACCCATAATAATTCCGCAACTATAACCAGCAAGAATATCTGTTGGAAAATGCAACCCTAAATAAATACGGCTGTAAGAAAATACAAATGGCCAAAGAATTACTAATCCAAAATATTTGTAGTGTTTTCTAAAAATTAGATATAAAAACACAAAAACAGCCATAGTATTGGACGAATGTCCTGAAAAAAAACTAAAAGTAGCACTTGGTTTTACGTTTCTAATAATGTCTTTTATATCCAAATCATTACAAGGTCGTAATCTTTCGAAATGCGCTTTAAAAGCTTCGGTGATTCCGTTGTTTATAGTTAATAAAACAGCTACAAAAAGTACCACAACAAGTGTTTGTTTGGTTCCTAATCTTTTGTAAACTAAGTAAATCAAAAACAAAAAAAATGGTGTCCAATTGGCTTGTTTGGTAATAAATAACCAAAACGGATCAAATGCTTCTGAACCAAAACTGTTCAAAAAAACCAATAATTGTTTGTCTAAAGTAATAATTTTTTCTAACATTATAATTGTCGTTTTATTGGTCCTGTTAAATTTTCAAAATCTTCTTTTACATTGTTAATTGTCGTTGTAGTGTCGCCCAAAAAACCTTCTTTTGCTTTATTGATTTCGGCAGAAATATCAGAAATAGTGTTATCGTCTGAAACTGTATCGACACCTTTTTGAATTTCTGATTTTATTTCGTTGGTTGCGTGTTTGAGTTTTGCCATAAATTTACCCAAAGTTCTTGCTATTTCTGGAACTTTGTCTGATCCAAAAAGAATTAAAACTACTATAAGAATAAATATTATTTCTCCAAATCCTACTCCGAAATCCATTTTTATTTTTTTTATTTAACGCTTTTTTAGCGTGAGTGATTGAAATGAAGCTCTTTTTTTTCTCGTCTTTTCTGACGAGACAAAAAAAGCGGGAATGAAAAGCACGACCTCGTCTTTTTCAGACGAGGTCACGCCCAAATGACTATTAATTTATTCAAACTTCGATTTTACGACTTCTTTTGGCCAAGAATTATTGCTTGTGTCAATATCGGCAGTTTCGAGTTTTGGGTCAACAACAATTTTTTTAACAATTTTTTGAGTCGCAAAAGTTCTTGAAACTTCTTTGTCATTCATTCTCCAAATTTGAGCTGGAAAAGTTTGGTTTTCGGTTGTATTGTCATCAAATGTCAATTCGACTATCAATGGCATTACTAAACCACCTGGTTTATTGAATGTTACTTCATAGAAATATTTTGGTGAATTCAAATTGGCAGTTTCAGTTGCACTAAACTTTGAGTTTACGTACACATCAAGTGTTTTTATGTCTTTAATTTCTAGTGCTTTCTTAATATTTTGATTACTTTCATCAACCATAAATACTTTTGGACCTGTTGCTCCAAATCTGTTTCTTCGAGTAATTTCTGGTGCTTTGTAGTCTTTTGGTTCGTCGTTACTAACATAAAATTGCTTGACTTCTTTAATTCCAATATCAGTATAATCGGTTGTGTAAAACCAACCACGCCAAAACCAATCTAAATCTACTGCCGAAGCATCTTCCATAGTTCTAAAAAAATCTTCTGGCGTCGGATGCTTGAATTTCCAACGGTTTGCATAAGTTTTAAAAGCATAATCGAACAATTCTTTACACATAATTGTTTCTCGTAAAATGTTCAAACCTGT